>JAPLBW010000064.1 GCA_026392555.1 Actinomycetota bacterium | reverse complement strand
TGACTACACCGCTTATCGAGGTGCATATCTCAAACCCGGCCGCTCGTGAGGAATTTCGCCACACGTCGGTGATCTCGGCCGTGGCAACGGGGACCATCGCAGGTTTCGGCGTGGACTCCTACGTCTTGGCCCTGCGGGCACTTGTGTCTTTGTCAGGCTGAATCTCGTGATCTGGGAACACCGACGTGATCTAGCACTTGCACGAGCTGCCGAGGCTGGCTGTTCGGCCTTACTGATTACGCATCCCGTGAACGTCAGGTATCTCTGTGGATTCGACGGATCGGCCGGCGCACTGCTGATTACTCCCGATCGCGTGGTGCTGGCAACCGATGGGCGCTACGTGCAGCAAGCTGGCATACAAGCCACTGATTGTGAAGTAGTCCAGACACGTGATTACAGCGCTGCGCTATTGGACATTGTCCGGACTGCGCACCTGGAAACGGTTGGGTGTGAAGGTGACCACGTGTCGTGGAACCAGCACGCTCGAATGAGTGAGCTGGGGGTGGATGTTGTGGCAACCTCTGGCCTGATCGAGTCATTGCGCATGGTGAAGGATTCGCAGGAGCTGGATTACATTCGCCAAGCGTGCCGTCTGACTGAATCGGCGTTGCACACCACTCTTGATGCGGTTCGGGTTGGGGTCACTGAACGCGAGCTTGCTCGGATTTTTAGTTCAGCGGCGATGGATCGCGGGGCCGACGGGCTGGCTTTTGATCCGATAGTTGCGATCGGGGAGAACGCAGCAATCCCGCATCACAAGCCTGGTGAGCGTGCGCTAGTTCGCGGGGACGTCGTCCTTTGTGATGTCGGTGCTTCGGTTGGCGGCTACTGCGCTGATCTGTCGCGAACCGTCGTGTTGGGATCAGCATCACCGGATTTGATTGACATCCACGACGTGGTCTCCAGAGCGCAATCCGCGGCCATGGCCGGACTTGCTCCAGGGGTTGCGGCTAGTGACATTGATCAATTGGCTCGCGATGTCATCGCCTCTGCAGGTTTTGCCGATAAATATGTTCACGGCACGGGTCATGGATTGGGTCTGGAAATTCACGAGCCGCCACTGTTGGGATCATCAAGCACCGGTACACTAGGCGAGCACTTTGTGGTCACGGTTGAGCCGGGGATTTACCTTCCTGGCGTGGGCGGAGTGCGAATTGAAGACACGGTGCTGGTTACCTCCAACGGCTACGAGTCATTGACCACGGGCACACGTGAATTCGTTGAAATATCTGTATAGGAGTCAGGATTACCGATGGCCACCAGTAACGACCTGAAAAATGGTCTGGTCCTAAACATTGATGGTCAGCTCTGGACCGTTATCGACTTCCAGCACGTCAAGCCTGGCAAGGGTGGCGCTTTTGTGCGTAGCAAACTCAAAAATGTCCTCTCGGGCAAGGTCGTTGATAGGACGTTCAATGCCGGAGTGCGCGTCGAGACAGCCAACGTTGATAAGCGCGACATGCAGTACCTCTACAAGGATGTCGACGACTACATATTCATGGACTTAGATTCCTTTGACCAGATCAACATTTCCACCCAGGTCGTGGGCGAAAACTCCAAGTGGTTGCTCGAAAACCAGAAGGCAATTGTGGCATTGCACGAGGGGAATCCGCTCTACGTTGAGCTTCCTGTGACCGTTGAACTTGAGGTCACATATACCGAGCCAGGCATGCAGGGCGATCGCTCCACCGGTGGAACCAAGCCAGCGACAGTAGAGACCGGTGCTGAAATTCAGGTGCCGTTGTTCATCACCACGGGCGAACGCGTGAAGGTTGACACTCGCGACGGTAGCTACCTCGGTCGAATTTCCGGTTGATGGGATGACAGCCCGAACTAAAGCCAGAAAACGGGCCCTCGATGTTCTCTACGCAGCTGACGTTCGTGGGGTGGATTCGCGAGAAGTGCTCGCTGAACTCGTAGCCGAGCGACTTGCAGCACGCGATTCGATCAATCCATACACCGTGGAGTTGGTCGAAGGGGTGCACGAGCACCTTGAGCGCATTGACGAGCTTCTCCTCACCCACGCTGAAGGCTGGGCACTGGATCGGATGCCGGTGGTGGATCGCAATCTGCTCCGTATTGGTGTTTTTGAAATTCTGTGGCAAGCCGACGTGCCCGATGCGGTAGTCGCTAGCGAAGCGGTAGAGCTCTCGACTCAGATTTCAACCGACGATTCACCGAGGTTTATCAACGGGCTGCTCGCGAGGATCATTGACCTCAAGCCCATGCTTCCGGAGGGTCGCGAAGCGATGGTGGCGCCGACTCCCGCTGGGGATATCCCGCCTAGCGAGTAGTGGTGGTACCCCGAGAGAGATTTGAACTCACACTGGACGGGTTTTGAATCCGTTGCCTCTGCCGTTGGGCTACCGGGGCTGGTGCTTGATCAGACTACCCTGAACCCTGTGAGCAGTGAACAGGCGTGGTCAGCCAACGATGGCACCGCGCGCAGAATCGTTGTTGCTGAGGATGAAGCCCTCATTCGAATGGACCTCGTTGAGATGCTGTCCGGCGCCGGCTTTGACGTTGTCGGCCAGGCCGGTGATGGCCGTCGAGCCGTTGAGCTGGCACACGAACTGCGCCCTGACCTCGTCATCCTTGACGTCAAG
Organism: Actinomycetota bacterium; assembly: GCA_026392555.1. Taxonomy (GTDB): domain Bacteria; phylum Actinomycetota; class Actinomycetes; order UBA12327; family UBA12327; genus AcAMD-2. The sequence continues at coordinate 1,141 of JAPLBW010000064.1, read as the reverse complement.
ATGCCGATCCTGGACGGCATTAGCGCTGCCGAAGAGATTATTGGCGCAGAAGTAGCACCCGTTTTGTTGCTGACTGCTTTTAGTCAGCGCTCGTTGGTGCAACGCGCCGTGGAAGCTGGCGCGATGGGGTACTTGGTCAAGCCCTTTACACCGCAAGATCTATTTCCGGCGATTGACATTGCGCTCGCGCGCTACGAGCAGATGCAGGAGCTCCGCAAGGAAGTCGCCGATCTTGAGCAGACCCTTGAAGCTCGCAAGCTCGTTGAACGGGCCAAGTCCATCTTGATTGCCAAGTTCACCATGACGGAACCGCAAGCCTTTCGATGGATTCAACAGGCCGCCATGGATCGCCGCCTGTCCATGAAAGATGTGGCTTTGGTGGTTATTGAAGAGGCTGACGCCGGGCCTGGTGACATTTCGTGATGCCTAAGTCACTCACGCGCAGTGCGGTGTTCTTCGCCGCGGTGGTTTTTTTGGCTCAGGTAGCCGGCTGTGGTGCCCCCACCGAGCCGGGGCGGCTAGCCGAACCCACGGCGACAACGTCTAAGACGGTGCGCAAGATTGCAGTACTCGCTCCGCTGACCGGCACCCAAGCCGTTCAAGGTCGTGGCTTATTGCGGGCGGTGGAATCGGCGGTGGAGAAGCGTCAGGCGGCCCTCGATCAAGCTGGCATTGAACTGATCGTCACGCCGTTGGATGATCGCGGTGAGGCCTCCGTCGGACAACAACAAGCCACCCGTCTTACCGATGATGCAGCTGTGGTCGGTCTCATCGGCAGTGTCAATTCGCTGGTTAATGAAAGCGTTCAGCCCATCGTCAATAATGCAGGGATCGCAATGGTGGCCCCAGGTGGAGGTGCGACCACGCTGACCACGCGTGGCCAACCCGCGCGCCGGGCATTTCGAACCTTCTTTAGGTTGTGTGGACTTGATGTCAACCAGGGAACTGCGACCAGTCAATGGGTCAGTCGCGGTAAGGCCACATCGGTGGTGCTGATCACGGATGGTCAGCTGGACAATCGTCTGGTTGGTCGAAGTCTTGCGCAAGGTTTGGGCAAAGACGTTCGGCTGACCACGCTCACCATTGCTCGGGCTAGTCAGACGCCGCCTACCGCCGCTGTCCTTGCGCGGATCGGGCTGGC
>JAPLBW010000096.1 GCA_026392555.1 Actinomycetota bacterium | reverse complement strand
TAGCCTTTGGTGTGGGTGGAATGGGCATGGTTGTTGCCGGCATGCAAACCCGTAAGCCACCTGTTCTGCCGTCCGACGAATCGCAACTTGCGCCAGGACTCGTCGAGGTCCTCGATGCGCTTAATGCACCTTCGGTTGTTGTCGGTCCCGATGATGTCGTTGTTCGCTCCAGTGGCGCGGCGCACGTCATGGGATTGGTTCGCGCTGACCGCGTGGTGCCGGCCACGTTGATCGATGCCATTCGCAAAGTCCGCCGCGACCTTCGGCCCCGTGACCGCGAGATCGTCCGCGATCCAGCTGTTCGTGATGAAAGGGGATTGCGCACTGTTGAAGTGCACATTGCCCCGCTCAGTCGTGGTTTCATCTTGCTTCTCGCAGTTGATGTGACCGAAGCTCGACGATTGGACACTGTGCGTCGCGACTTCGTAGCCAATGTGAGCCACGAGTTGAAGACTCCAACGGGAGCCTTGTCGCTACTTGCGGAGGCCGTGGCCGAAGCTGCCGAGGATCCAGAGGCGATTCGTCGGTTTGCACTGCGAATGAATCACGAAGCCAATCGCTTGGGTAATTTAATTTCTGAGCTCCTTGACTTAACCAAGGTTCAGGATTCTGGCCCATTGCGCGAGCCTGACGAAGTCTCGGTTGACGGCGTTATCCACGACGCCATTGATGCCACCCGCACAGTGGCCGGTGCTCGCAATATTCACGTCAGCATGGCCGGTACCGAAGGATTGACCGCGTATGGCGATCGCGGTCAACTCGTCACCGCTTTGAGCAACCTGGTGGCCAACGCCGTTGCGTACAGCCCGGAGGGGACCCGAGTTGCTATCACCACTCGTGCCGATGATGACCAAGTTGAAATTGGTGTGACCGACCAAGGCATCGGAATCCCAGAAGCCGACCTCGATCGCATCTTTGAGCGCTTCTACCGGGTAGACCCGGCCCGTTCGCGAATGACCGGTGGTACTGGGTTGGGCTTATCGATTGTTAAGCACGTTGTGGCCAACCACGGTGGCGAGATTTCGGTGTGGAGTATTCCCAATGAGGGATCAACATTCACGATGAAGTTGCCACGCACGGCCGATGCTGCTGACTTGGCTACGGCTGCGCCCCCAGTGCGTCATGCCGGGGACACGAAATCAAGTGAAGATGACCCGACTGATCCAGACAAGCCGCGGGGCTCCATTAGGTTGGTCTCATGACTCGGGTGTTAGTAGTCGAGGACGAGGAATCGTTTAGCGAAGCCTTGTCGTACATGTTGCGCCGTGAAGGCTACGAAGTCGCAGTGGCGGAAACCGGACCCGACGGCTTAGAAGAATTTGAGCGCAATGGCGCTGATTTGGTGTTGTTGGACTTGATGTTGCCTGGTTTGTCCGGAACCGAAGTGTGTCGAGCCATTAGGGCGAAGTCGTCGGTGCCGATCATCATGTTGACGGCCAAGGACACTGAAGTCGACAAAGTTGTCGGCCTAGAAATTGGTGCTGACGATTATGTGACCAAGCCCTATTCAAGTCGCGAGTTACTGGCGCGCGTTAAAGCTGTGCTGCGTCGCGGTGCCGGTGAAGGCGAAACGGAAGCTGAAGGTGTGCTGGAAATTGGCCCAGTGCGCATGGACATTGAGCGCCATGTGGTCACTGTCAATACCAAGAGCGTGCGCCTGCCCCTGAAGGAATTTGACCTGCTAGAGATTTTGATGCGAAATGCAGGTCGCGTGCTGACGCGTGGGCAATTGATTGACCGAGTCTGGGGAAGCGATTACGTAGGTGACACCAAGACGTTGGATGTCCACGTCAAGCGGCTGCGGGCCAAGATTGAACAAGACCCCTCTATGCCGCAATACATCGTGACCGTTCGAGGCTTGGGCTACAAGTTCGACCTGTAAACTACTTGGCGCCCTTGAGGGTTGCTGCGTATTCACCCACGGCGGAAACAACGGGGGCTTGGATTGTGACATCGCCCGCCTTTTCAAAGGTAAAAACGAGCGTGACGATTCCGCCAGGCTGACTCTTCAGGGAGAGCGCAAGGGCGGGATTCAAGTCGCGACCAGTCGTGGTGGCTCCGTAGTAGACAGCCCCACGTGGCGGAATAGCGCTGGCTCCGCTCGCGGCGGGAACCACCCGGCCATCACTTTGAATCAAATTTACGCCTGTGACTTTGTCGAGTTCTTGTGCGTTGTTGATGACGGCTCCAGACAGGGCGGTCTTGGATCCATCGCTGACGATCAAGATGTTGCGCAAGCTGACGTCACCGTTAGTGGCGTTGGTTCCGCCCCCACCTGCAGAGACATCGTTAACAGATGACGCGGCGCAACCAGCCAGGGAAAGGCACGCAATGGCAGCAGCGATAACGGCAAGTGATGTGCGCTTCACAATGACTCCGAGCAACGTGGTGAATGAGGTGGTAAAAGACTAACCATGGCAAGAGGGGTGGTTGCGTTGAGGTTTCTAGGCACGCCGAAGGTCCCGGCTGGGTTGTTCAATTGTGAAGGGGGATCAGCCGTCGGGTCGCCAAATTGGCGGTGGTAAGATTGGGCTCCAGCGAAAGGGGCACGCCTCTCATGACTTTCAAGGTCGGCGACACAGTCGTTTATCCGCACCACGGTGCAGCACTTATTGAGGCCGTAGAAAAGCGCACCGTCAAGGGTGAAGAGCGTCTCTACTTGGTTCTCAAGGTGGCTCAGGGCGACCTGACCGTGCGTGTACCTGCTGACAACGTTGACATGGTCGGCGTCCGCGATGTTGTGGGCCAAGAGGGGCTCGACCGCGTATTTGACGTCCTGCGCATGCCCTACACCGAAGAGCCCACCAACTGGTCCCGTCGTTACAAGGCCAACTTGGAAAAGCTGGCTTCCGGCGATGTCATCAAGGTTGCTGAAGTGGTACGCGACCTGTGGCGCCGTGAGCAAGACCGCGGCCTCAGCGCTGGCGAAAAGCGCATGTTGGCTAAGGCTCGTCAGATCTTGGTTTCAGAACTCGCGTTGGCTGAGAAGACCAACGAAGACAAGGCCGAAGCAATCCTCGATGAGGTTCTTGCTTCCTAGGTCTTGATGCTCGTGAGGAGCACCAGGTGGTTGCTGTTGTTATCACCGCGGCCGGAGCGGGCGAACGTCTCGGTCCCGGTGCGCCGAAAGCTCATCGGCTATTAGATGGCAAACCGCTCTTTGTGTATTCGTTACGCACTTTTGCCGGCGTTGCCGAAATTAATCACCTCATCGTTGTAGCTCGCGCCGATGAAGTCACCAATGTCCAAGAAACCATTGCTGCAGAAAAAGGCCTCGAGTCATCACACCGGAGCATTGACGTGGTCGTCGGTGGTGATACGCGACAAGAATCGGTGGCCTGCGGACTAGCAGCCCTGAACGCCGATGATGACCTGGTCCTTATTCACGATGCAGCCCGAGCATTGGTTCCAACCGATGTCGTCCGCTCGGTCATTGCTCGCTTAGTCGCGGGTGATCAGGCCGTGATTCCGGTCATCGCGGTAACCGACACGATGCGTGCATTCAATGATGGGAACGTGGGCCCAGTGGTTGATCGCGCTGGCTTGGTAGCGGTACAGACGCCGCAAGGATTTACCAAAGACATCGTGGTCCAAGCCCACCAAGACTTTGATGCGCGGTCAGGTGTGGCAGCCACCGATGATGCATCGCTCGTGGAACTGTTGGGTGTGTCCGTTACCCACGTTGAGGGATCGCCGGATGCTTTCAAAGTGACGTATGCGAATGATTTGTTGTTGGCCGAGAGTGTGATTGCT
>JAPLBW010000137.1 GCA_026392555.1 Actinomycetota bacterium | reverse complement strand
TTGGCGGAACACCTAATTGAGCATCTCCCGTTGAGCCAGGTACCGCTGTCGGCGCGATATCGGTACCCACTGGGTTCGGTACGCCAGTGTCAGGTGATGGAGTTGTTAAGTAGCGGTCCTGCACCGCGCTCACCGCGAATGCCCCTTTAATCGGTTCGCCTCCTGCCACTGCGGCCGTCGAGGTAGCGAAGATCCATGCTGGTGCCAGTACTGATGTACCGGAATTGGTGTCAGCCATCAGACCAAACGTTGCCCCCGTGATCGTGATGGCAGGGCGCGCTAAACAGCCCTGGCCATCAGGCCCCACCGCGCACAGCAACGGCTCGGGGCGTGGCTGCGAGTCATAGCGAGCCAGTGCATCGACCGCGGAGACCACGCCGTACTTGTCCTTGAGTTCCCAGGCAGCGAGCGCGCCATTGGCCGAGTCGATCGTCGGCTGCTTTGCTCGAATGACAACAGTGACGTTGGTTCCTGCTCCAAACGTGGGCAAATCAAGAACGGTGGGATCTCCCGTGACCGTTCGCGCCTCAGCGCTTTCGTTTTGATCAGGGAAGTACGTGCGTGCAGCGGTCGTTTGTCCCAGCGTGGTAAAGAGTGGATCGGCAACAGTATTGACTTGCGCAACCGAAACGTTGACTGTGGCGGGAGCGGATGGTGTCACCGTTGGCGAACCACCACCGGGAGTAGCCACTGGTGCTGGTTCTGCGATTGCTGTGGAAACACATCCGCCAGCGTTGTCACTGAGTGGTTGTGACAGGTCGCACGATGTTCCGGTTCCGTAAAACCAGGATGCGCGAGCGTCCTTGAGGACGATCAAGCGCGGAGTGTCATCAGGGGCGCTGGGCGTAGCGGCCGGTGCACTCCAGCCGCCAGGTTGCTCAGTCACAGGAGAGGCGATGCCGAGTGCGGTTGCCAGGGTTTGCACGCTTGCCGTGGTGACGGCCTGACGATTTGGTGTCAGTACCGGTCCATCGGCGGGCGTGGCTGGGAATGTCACAGTAGGTGCGGGCGTGGGAGCTCCGGAGGTATTGACGCCCTCGGCCATAGCCGCGTTGGCGGTCGATCGCGAACTCAGGTCTAACGCGGCGGGTCCGGCGGGGGGAGTCGAGGAGCAGGCGGTCAGGACCACGGCAGACGCGATGATGGGCAGGAAATATCGGCGCACGATCAACTCCTAATAACGAGGGTCCACATAACGAGGGTAAAGATCAGACGCGGTGTACGCGACCAAGGTTCCCGTCAATACTGTTTAGTCACTATGCCGTAAGGGCTTCAGACTTTTTCAAGCAAAAGAGGAAATTCGTGAACGTTGTCGTGACCGGCTCTATCGCCACTGACCACTTGATGACGTTTCCAGGCAAGTTTGTAGATGCCCTTATTCCGGACAAGTTGGACTCCCTGTCGGTGTCCTTCCTCGTTGACGGCTTGGAAGTACGTCGCGGCGGCGTGGGAGCAAACATCGCGTTCGGCATGGGAGTTCTGGGTTTGAAGCCCACCCTGGTTGGTGCGGTGGGTAGCGACTTCGCCGATTACAACGCCTGGCTTTCACGCCACGGGGTCGATACCGATTCAGTGCACGTCAGCGATGACCTGCACACCGCACGCTTTGTTTGCACTACTGACCAGAACGCCTCGCAGATCGCATCCTTTTATCCAGGAGCGATGGGACTTGCGCGCAACATTGAGCTGGCACCGATCGCGGCTCGACTAGGCGGCATTGATTTGGTCGTCATCGGACCTAACGACCCCGAGGCCATGCGTCGGCACACCCAAGACTGTCGCGACCAGGGGATCGCGTTTGTGGCTGACCCTTCGCAGCAACTGTCGAGCATGAGTGGCGACGAAATCATTGAGCTCATCGATGGCGCGACGTACCTTTTCACGAATGAATACGAAGCAGCCTTGACCGAATCCAAGACTGGATGGTCAGCCGATCGGATTTTGGACAGCGTGGGGACTCGAGTGACAACGCTGGGATCCAAGGGCGCCCGCGTGGAAAGCAAGGGGCAACAAGTTATTGAAGTTCCGGTCCCAGCAGAAGATCGCATTGCTGACCCAACGGGCGTGGGCGATGCATTCCGAGCGGGATACCTCAGCGCCACGGCATGGGGACTCGAGCCACGACTGTGTGCACAAGTTGGATCGCTCTTGGCCACTTACGTCGTTGAAACTGTGGGGACGCAGGAGTACTACTTCACCACCGATCAGTTCATCGCGCGGTTTGAACAGGCATACGGTGCTGAAGGGGCAGAAATTCTCGGAGCACACCTGAAGTCAGCGTGAGTTTGCATCCGCCGGTCGAGCCGCCACCAAGTCAGTGGCACTTGCCCGACCTGGCACTGGCTCCAGATGATGAGGACTTAGCCGGAGTTGGCGCTGACCTGGAACCGGGCACATTGCTAGCGGCGTATCGCAGTGGGTTGTTCCCTATGCACGTCAACATTGATGATGAGCGGCCCGTGGGCTGGTGGTCGCCTAATCCGCGCGCAGTGATGGACAACGTCTATATCTCCCGGTCTTTGCGTCGATCGCTGAAGCGTTTTCAGGTTACGGTTGATACCGACTTTTCGGCCGTGATGGCCGCTTGTGCGCGAGGGCATGAGGACGGGCAGTGGATTGATGACGAGATCACTGACGCGTTCCACCAACTTTTCGCATTGGGCTGGGCACACAGCATTGAAGTCCGGACCAGCGAAGGCGAACTGGTTGGTGGCCTCTACGGCGTCAGTATCGGAGGATTCTTTGCAGGAGAATCCATGTTTCATGTCGTTCCTGATGCATCAAAAGTTGCTCTGGTGCACCTCAAGGCGATTTTGGATGCCAATGGTGATGCACGCAATCTGCTTGATGTGCAATGGCGCACGGATCACTTGGCCAGCATGGGTGCCGTGGAATTGCCCAGGACTGAATATGTGGTGCGCCTCGAGCAGGCACTTGCTGCACCGACGATCAATTTTCAAGCGCTTAGTCGCCGAGCGGTGCGCCTATGGCTTGAAGCACGCGAGGCAGTGCAGTAAGGAACTCTTCAACTTCAGCCTCAGTGGTGCTATCGGTTAATCCGATACGGATGTTTCCGTAGGTTTCGATGCCCATGGCGAGCAGCACATGTGATGGATCCAGGCTCATGCTTGAGCACGCAGATCCTGAAGCAACACTGATTCCTAGCCGGTCCAGATGCTCAACGACCACATCACCGGCGATGCGGGGCGCATTCAAGGTCAGTAGATGAGCCGCTCGCTGTGTGGGGTGCCCAACAACATCAATGCCATCGATGCCGTTGACCACCATGCGAATGCGGTTGTTCAACTCCTTGAGGCGTTCGCGGTTTTCCCGTTGGTCCTGATCGGCTTGTACGAGCGAGGCAGCTGCCGCCATGAGGGCGGGGATATTGGGGAAGCCTTGACCGGACACTCCTAATGCGTGCGTTAGATCCGAGGGATGCCATGGCGTGCCGGTGCGAATGACGAGTAGGCCAATGCCTGCTGGGCCGCCCCACTTGTATGCGCTCGCCGTGAGCACGTCCCAGTGCTGGGGAATCTCGGTTCGGCCCGCGCTCTGCGCAGCATCCACGAGGTAGGGGACTGCATGGTCTTGGCACAGCCCAGCAATGGCTTCAGTGTCCTGCTGGATTCCGGTTTCTTGATTGACCGATTGCACTGACACCAACCGAGCACCAGTCGAGGTGAGGAGCGCTTCAAGTGCAGCGGTATTGATCAGTCCCATGGAGTCAACGGGCAACAGGGTGGTCTCGGCATCATCGAGTGAGCGGGTGGCGTTGATCACACTGCTGTGTTCGACCGCACTCACCACGACGGGAGATGTCTCGCGGCGACGCGCATGGTTGAGCCCACGAACCGCTGACTGAACAGCGGTCGTTCCTGAACTGAGAATGTGGAGTTCGTCACGTCGGACAGCGAGGACCTCAGCAATGGTCCGGTGCGCTTCGTCGGCTAGAAGTTGGGACCTTCGTCCCTCGGCGTGCAAACGAGCGGGATCGGCCCATCCGTCAGCAAGGGCCTGGAGGAAGGCGCGCTGTCCCGCCGGATTTAACGGCTGCGAACTGCCCGCATCGAGGTACGCCACGCTGTGAACCTACCGCCGGACCCTTTCGCGTTGGACGGGCACTCTGGCGTAGAGTTAGTACGTAGGAAAACACCCTCGCACTAGGCGTGGCGCCCACCTGAACTCAGCCACCTTCGTGCTCGTGAATGGCAAGAAAGGCAACGCGTGAGCCCGCACCAAATCTCGAGCCACACCGGCAAAGCTGGGTCGGTTTCGCGACACAAGTGGTTGGCCTTAGGACTGGTAGTTCTGGCTTCCACTCTTGCTGGATGTTCGGCCCAAGAGATGCCTCGCTTGGCCATGCCGGAACCGGCCACCGAAGAGGGAAACTCCATCTTGTTCTTGTGGCAGACCTCGTGGATCGCAGCTCTCGTTGTTGGTGCCATTACCTGGGGATTAATTGCTTGGGCTGTAGTTGCCTACAGTCGACGCCGTCGTCCGGGATATCCCGAGCAGACGCGTTACAACATGCCGATTGAAATCTTGTACACCGTGATCCCGCTCGTCATGATGGGTGTCCTCTTCTACTTCACAGCGCGCGATCAAACCAAGCTGACCAAGCTTTCCTCAGATTACGACCACACGGTGGGAGTTGTCGGATTCCGCTGGGCGTGGACCTTTAACTACATCGAAGAAAAGGCCTATGAGGTGGGCGCACCGGCCACCAATAACGCCGAAGTGGACGTCAAGGCCAAGGATCCCGCGGTGGGCTACACCGGTCCGACCCTGTGGTTGCCCGTAAACGAGAAGGTGCGCTTCGTTTTGAATTCACCGGACGTGATCCACTCGTTCTACGTTCCGGCCTTCCTGTTCAAGATGGACGTCATCCCCGGTCGCACCAACCAATTCGAGCTCACGCCGAACAAGTTGGGCACCTACTCGGGCAAGTGCACCGAGTTGTGTGGCATCGACCACTCGCGGATGCTCTTCAACGTCAAGGTTGTCACCAAGAAGGAATACCTCGCCCACATTGCCGAACTCAAGGCGCGTGGTCAAAACGGTGAACTCAAGTCATCTCGAATTTCAAATCAAGCAGATAACGGCCAGGGGTACTCCACCATTGGCGGAAAGGTCGACAACAAATGACCCTCCTTGATGAGCCAATGACTGCTTCACCAAGTCTTACACCGCCTGCGCCTAAGCAGCGGTCCTTGGGCGCCATTGTGATCAGTTGGGTGACCAGCACTGACCACAAGGTGATCGGCTACATGTACTTGATCACCTCGTTCGTGTTCTTCCTGATTGCGGGCTTGATGGCCATGGTCATCAGGGCCGAGCTTTTTTCGCCTGGCTTGCAGTTCGTCACCAATGAGCAGTACAACCAGATGTTCACGATGCACGGCACGTTGATGCTCTTTTTGTTTGCAACTCCGTTGTTCGTTGGATTCGGGAATGTCATCATGCCGTTGCAAATCGGATCACCCGACGTGGCTTTTCCACGCTTGAACATGCTGAGTTACTGGTTCTTCCTCTTTGGTGGAATCATCGTGACCGCTGGATTCTTGACCCAGCAAGGCGCAGCTGCCTTTGGTTGGTTTGCCTACGCACCTCTCAACGACGCGGTTAACTCACCAAGTCTCGGCGCGGACATGTGGATTATGGGTCTGGCTCTTTCTGGCCTGGGAACGATTCTGGGATCGGTAAACGCGTATGCCCGGTATGACGATGTTCCGTATGCCGATCTTCACCTGGAACATCTTGGCGACCTCGGTGTTGGCCATCATGGTCTTTCCAGTGCTAGCAGCCTGTTTGCTCGTGCTTGAGTTCGATCGAAAGTTTGGCGCCCGGATCTTTGATGCCGATAACGGTGGGGCGCTTTTGTGGCAGCACCTGTTCTGGTTCTTTGGTCACCCTGAGGTCTACATCCTGGCGTTGCCATTCTTCGGAATCATTTCGGAAATCCTTCCGGTCTTTAGTCGCAAGCCCATCTTTGGTTACAAGGGTCTTGTCATCGCCACGCTGGCCATTGCCGGCTTGTCTATGTCGGTGTGGGCCCACCACATGTACGTCACCGGTGGAGTCTTACTGCCTTTCTTCGCGGCACTGACGATGTTGATCGCCGTACCAACCGGCGTGAAGTTCTTCAACTGGATCGGGACTATGTGGCGCGGTTCGTTGTCCTTTGAGACGCCCATGTTGTGGGCAATTGGATTCTTAGTCACCTTCTTGTTTGGTGGATTGACCGGCATCATTTTGGCGGCGCCGCCACTGGACTTTGCAGTGTCGGACTCCTACTTCGTGGTTGCGCACTTCCACTATGTCGTCTTCGGCACCGTGGTGTTCGCCATGTTTGCCGGCTTCTACTTCTGGTGGCCCAAGATGACCGGCAAGATGCTGGACGAGCGTTTGGGCAAAATCCACTTCTGGCTGTTGTTCATCGGCTTCCACACCACGTTCTTGATTCAGCACTGGTTGGGAGTCAAGGGCATGCCCCGTCGCTATGCGGACTTCTTGCCGCAAGATGGCTTCACCGGCATGAATCAAATTTCTAGCCTTGGATCCTTCCTTCTTGGAATTTCCACCCTGTTCTTCTTGTGGAACGTCATCAAGACGTGGCGCACCGCTCCTAAGGTCGAAACCAATGACCCCTGGGGTTGGGGACGATCATTGGAGTGGGCCACGTCGTGTCCACCACCGCGCCACAACTTTGTGACGTTGCCACGCGTTCGTTCAGAAAGTCCTGCATTCGACCTCAACCACCCTGAATACGCAGCCCTCGAAGCGCGCGTTGCAGCGAACGGAGCAGCCAAGTGAAGGTCGAGGGATACCTCTTCGGATTCGGCACGATCACGTATGTGATCTTGGGTAGCCTGTACTGGTTCCTCAGTCATGAGCCCGT
>JAPLBW010000243.1 GCA_026392555.1 Actinomycetota bacterium | reverse complement strand
CATGGGCGAGCATCGTTCACAAACCTTGGGCGATGTGGCCTGGTTGCTGGAGCCAGACCTGAAAGATTCCTATGGGGGACTGCGCGAATTTACTGTCCTTCGTGCCGTCGCGGCTTCCTGGATTGCCGATATTCCGCGCGGCGACACGGCTGATGCCTTAACGCATTTGCTTGATGTGCGCGATGAGTTGCACTTGGTGACCGGTCGGGCCACGGATCGACTGGTGTTGCAGGAGCAAGCAGCCATTGCTGAGCGAATGGGCTATGAACACGCAGACGATTTGCTGCGTTCGGTCTGTTTGGCTGGTCGCACGATTTCTTATGCCATGGATGCGATGTGGCAGCGCGTAGAGCGCGACCAAGCGCCACGTCGTACATCTGGTCTTTTTGGCAAAGATAAGCGGACCCCTGCGCGTACGCCGTTGGCTGAAGGTGTCGTTGAGTTTGACGGGGAAGTCCACCTCGCCCGCGATGCGGACCTCGATGATCCGGTTCTGGGTTTGCGTGTCGCAGCTGCTGCGGCGCAAGGAGGGCTGCGCATTGCTCCGGCGACTCTTGAGCGGGTGTCGCAAGCCATGGTCGAGCTGCCACAACCATGGCCTCGCGATGCGCGTGAGGAGTTGGTGTCATTCCTCGGGGCTGGTGCTCAAGCACTCGCGGTCTGGGAAGCCTTGGACCATGCCGGTTTGTGGTCGCGGTGGTTGCCTGGGTGGGAACGTTTGCGCGCGCTGCCGCAACACAACCCCGTTCACATTTACACCGTTGATCGCCACTTAATCGAAGCAGCGATTCAAGCAGCCGCCTTAACCCGACAAGTCCATCGCCCGGACTTGCTCATGATCGGCGCATTGCTACACGACGTGGGTAAGGGACTACCGGGAGATCACACGGATCAAGGAATGCAACTCATCGCTTCCATGGGTCCTGCCCTCGGTTTTGATCAGGCCGACACCGCTGTTCTGATTCAACTGTGTCAACACCATTTGCTGCTCCCCGAAACCGCTACTCGTCGCGACCTCGACGATCCAGCCACGGTGGCAGCCGTGGTGCACGCCCTGGATAACAGCGACGTGGATCGTCCCGAGTTACTCAACCTCGTGGCTGCCCTGACCGAAGCCGATGCCAAGGCCACGGGACCGGCGGCTTGGTCTCAATGGCGCGCAGACTTAATCAGGGAACTTGTGCAGCGAACGCATCAGGCATTGCGCGGAGAAGCGCACGAAAGTGATCCCACGTTGACGAGCGAGCACTTGGACTTGCTCGAGCGAGGATGGGGAAGTGCGGGAATCAACGTTGAAGTGGCCAAACACAAATCCGCATGGCGCGTAACGGTTGTGGCGCAGGACCGCCCCGGTCTGCTGGCTGATGTCGCCGGTGTGCTGAGTATGAATCGGTTGGCAGTGCGCGCCGCGACGTTGCGCACCGACCGCCATCGGGCGCTCCAAGTGTGGACGGTTCAACCGACCTTCGGCGACGCTCCAGGAGCCGAGCGACTACGCGCAGACCTGGTCGGAGTATTTGATGAACGTATTGACCTTCAAGCACGGCTCGCGCAGCGCGAAGCGGCCTATGCCAAGCCCACGGTCGTGGTTGCGTCGGCTCGCATTGAAGTCGTCGATGCTTCGCAGCGAGCTAACGTCATTGAAGTGCGCTCCCATGACGGACCGGCTTTGCTGCATCGCATTGGATTGGCCTTTGCGCAGTCGGGGGTGGCGGTGCAATCGGCCCAGGTCTCCACGATGGGGTCCGAGGCGGTGGACGTCTTTTACATCACCGATGCGCAGGGGAACAAGCTCGATCAGTCCAGCGTTGACCGTGTGGTGCAATCCCTCGAAGCGGCTCTTGTCCCAGCGAATTGACCCGATGCGGTGGTGAAAACCCCCTGAAGGTGTGATGATCTGCGGGCACACCTTTCGAGAGGACACTCATGGATCTGGGCCTGCAAGGACGCAAAGCAATCGTGACCGGTGGTGGTCGCGGAATTGGTCGTTGGATCACTAAGACCTTGCTTGAAGAAGGGTGCAGTGTGGCCATCTGCGGTCGCACCCAGTCCAACGTGGATGAAACAGTGGAGGAGTTTTCCTCCATCGGCACCATTTATGGTGCAAGTGTCGATGTCACCGACGCGGAGCGTTTTCAATCCTGGATTGGCGAGGCTGCTGGCCAGCTGGGTGGTCTTGACCTGGTAGTCCTGAACGCTGCTATCCAGCCCAGTGGCGACGACGATGCAACGTGGGAACTCACGTTCCAATCCGACGTCATGCAGGCTGTTCGTGCAGTGCGCGCCGCTCGTCCATTCTTGGCGGAATCTGATGGCGGTGCCATCGTCTTGATCAGCAGTACCACTGCGTTGAGTCCCACGACGGGGCCTGGTCAAACGGCCTAAGGCACGGTCAAGGCCGCGTTGATGAGTTACGGAACCAAAATGGCGGCGACCTTGGGCCCAGAGGGCATTCGCGTGAACACCGTGATCCCTGGCGTGATCTTGTTTGACGGCTCCCCGATGGATCAGATGCGCGCGGTTATGCCCGACATGATTGATCGCATTGCGGCGGGCTCGTACCTAGGCCGCGTGGGAGATCCGCAGGAAGTGGCGAACACTGTCGCATTCCTGGGAAGCCCCCGCGCTTCGTACATCACCGGCACCTCTCTGCGCGTTGATGGTGGCATCGTGAAGTCGGTGGACTTCTCTTAGTCCTCGATGTGCCCGATAGGCTGAGGCAACATCCGTAGCCATCGAGTCAGCGAGAAGGTTTCGTGTTCGCCACACTGCAGGATCGCTTAGCCACCACCTTTAAAGGATTGCGTGGCAAGGGTCGTCTTACCGAGGCTGACATCGACGCTGCTTGCCAGGATTTGCGCGTCGCACTTCTTGAAGCTGACGTTGCCCTTCCGGTAGTGCGAACTTTTGTTGGTCGTGTCAAAGAGCGCGCCATTGGTTCTGAGGTTTCCGGAGCTCTCAATCCAGCGCAACAGATCCTTAAGATCGTCAACGAGGAGCTCACTGAAATTCTTGGTGGTCAATCGCGTCGTCTGACCTATGCCAAGAATCCACCAACGGTGATCATGTTGGCTGGTTTGCAAGGTGCTGGTAAGACCACCTTGGCTGGCAAATTAGCGGCCTGGATGAAGGCGCAGGGGCATCAGCCGCTGTTGGTGGCCGCCGACCTGCAACGTCCCAACGCCGTCGACCAACTCACCGTCGTGGCCCAGCGTGCCGGGGTCGCGATTTTCGCTCCGGAGCCGGGCAATGGAGTGGGCAATCCCGTAGTGGTCGCGCGCGATGCCATTACCCACGCCACGACAGCGCTGTACGACGTAGTGATCGTCGACACCGCCGGTCGCTTGGGTATTGATGACGAACTCATGCAGCAGGCCAGCGACATT
>JAPLBW010000227.1 GCA_026392555.1 Actinomycetota bacterium | reverse complement strand
GCGGTGGGCGAAGAAAAAGTTCGCGACATAAAGCAGCGCTGAGCCGGCGGCCCGTGATTCGCTTTCAGCAGTGACTGGGTTACCCAGGATCAAGATGGCCAGCATGGACACAGCGATGACAAAGACAGCACTGGGGAGTAGGCGACGCACTCGAGAAGCTAGGAAGGCTGGGTAGGACCACGTTGCTGCATCCTTGGCTCGCAACATTTGTGCGGTGATAACAAATCCACTAATAGTGAAGAACATGTCCACGCCCAGGTAACCCTGGGGGACAAGAACAAAACCCGGAGCAAAGTGAAAAATGGTGACGCTCAGGACTGCGATCACGCGCAGGAATTGCACATCCATGCGTCGACTCGGCGCTGTCGCGGGCGGTTTGTTTCCCTTGTGCGGGGAACCCCTCTTAGCGAAACCTTTGCCTGCGCGCTGGTTTGTCACCAATGCAGGGCTCCTTGGGTATATCAGAGGATCTGGTGACCAACTGTATTCCCAAAAGGCACGCTAAGACCTGTGGTTCATGCGATTGCATGGACCAGGCGTCATTGAACTGGAGTCGCTTAGGCTTTATGGTGTTTTTATGTCAAGTTCAGACCGTAAAGGCAAGCGTTTGACAGCCGCTGTGGTGTGGTTGCCGTTGGAGCATTACGCCCAGACCTGGCAGTTGGTGTGGAACTACAACGACGCTGACCCTGATGGCCAATTGACCATCACAGGAACGATGTCGCCAGCGGTGCGCTCGGTGGGGGATTTCACAACGACCAAGAAGGCCTCACGCGATGCGGGTTGGTATGTCAGTGTTCGATGGGAATACATCAAAGATGGGTGGGTTCCTGTTGGTTTAGGCATCGAATCCAATCAAGGCGAACGCATCGGCGCAGAGCACTTGCGCACGATCCGCACCGGTGAAGTAATTGAAGCTTCGATTTGGCCATTACGTGCGCTGAAGGCGCTGCGGGTCGTCGGCGGTGATATCGACGTGAGTTCGCTGGAGAATTGGGCATTGCCTGAACAACACCTGGGGCGCAAACGCTCCTATGACGATGATCATTGGCGACACGTGGCCGAGGTAGTCAAGCGCGAGCAGTTCAGCGGCAACACTAAGTGGGTACAGGCGGTCCAGGAGCAAGTTCCCGATGCTGATGGGTATCGGCCAACAACGGCGCAGGCGAAACGATGGGTCCAACGGGCTCGTGAAATGGGGTTGCTATGACTGACGATGCGAAGGCAACCGCGCATTCCCCCCAGCCCACGCCACGATGGCGGCAAGTTAGTGGGATGACGCACCTGTGGGTAAGCCTGGTCTTCGGAGCCCTCGTAGGGGTCGTGGCTCATGTGGTCAACGCACAGTTGCCAGCCCTACTCATCGGCTGGCTTGGGACGACGGCCCTGTTTGTTGTGTGGATTTGGTCATCCATTTGGTCCTTAGATGCACGGTCAACATCCGAGCTGGCGCAGCGAGAGGACCCCGGGCGTCTAGTCATTCGAGATGTGGCCTTGGTTCTGGTCACCAGTGGCTCACTGCTGACGGTCGTGTTCGTCATCTTTAGGGCACGTGAGTCCGGATTGGTGTTGACGCTGTGTGCCGTTGCAGCTGTTACTACATCGTGGGCTGTGCTCCACACCATCATGGCCACGCGTTATGCACGCTTGTTTTATGCAGAACCTAAGGGGGGTATCGATTTCAATCAAGGCGATGATCCAACCTTTCGTGATTTCGCCTACTTGGCATTCACGGTAGGAATGACTTTTCAGGTCTCGGACACCGCGATTTCGAATTCACGCATTCGCACGGCGCTGCTTGGGCATGCACTCATTTCGTTTGTTTATGCCACATTCATCGTCGCCGTGAGCGTAAACCTGATTGCAGGCTTAAGTCGTTAGACCTTTTTTAGGCGTTTATCCTCGGTATGAGTCCTGTCGATGTCTTCTGAGTATCCATTGAATTGCTCAGTGGCTACCGTGAATACGTCGGCCCCGTCGCGCATCCCCCGTAGTGACGGGGTCGACACCTCTTGATCACCTAAGATCGCCGTAGGAAATATCGCTCATGGTGAGGTGGGGCACGTGCGAACCAACGGATCAGCATTGATTCGGGCCACAGAGTTGGCTCAGCTTGTGACCGACGGTCACCAACCGGTCATCTTGGATGTGCGCTGGAGTTTGGCTGGAGCCGATCGTGCGGCCTTTGAGGCTGGTCATATCCCCGGAGCTGTGCATTGCGTCGTGGAGCAGGATTTGTCAGACCATGCCCGTTCAGCCGAAGAGGCGGGCCGGCACCCATTACCGACCGCTGAAAAGTTCACCTCTTCTATGCAGGCGCTTGGGGTGTCGTCGGATTCACTGGTGGTGGTCTATGACGAACGCGATTCAATCTCGGCAGCGCGTGCGTGGTGGTGCCTGACCTACTTTGGCCACGCCAATGTTCGTGTCCTTGAGGGTGGTTTTTCGAGTTGGGTCAATGAAGGTCATGCCGTGACCACGCAGGTCAATGACGTCGCGACTTCCGGCGAAGCGTTTATTGCTGTGCCCGGCAATTTGCCCACGGTCACCATTGATGAGGTGGCTTCGGGTGACGGCATCATTTTGGTTGATGTGCGAGCAGCTGAGCGATTTCGTGGAGACATTGAACCAGTCGATCCCGTCCCTGGTCACATTCCCGGCGCCATCAATTCGCCCACCTTGGACCTGGTGGCGCCAGATGGTCGATTCCTCGGCGAAGACGCTCTTCTTGCCCGCTTTGACGATGGTCGCTTCCTGGGCATAGACGCTCTCCTGGCCCGCTTTGACGCAGCAGGGGTGTTGGGGGAAAGCGATTTACCGGTGGTGGCCTACTGCGGGTCTGGCGTCACGGCCGCCCACACGGTCTTAGCCCTGCACCTGGTAGGCAAAAGTGCTGCGCTATTCCCAGGCTCGTACTCACAATGGTGTCGCGATTTGGACCGACCGGTGGCGCGTGGCGGGCTCTAGAAAGTACGTTCACCTCACATAATCAAAAGACCATTGATGACTGCTTGGAGGCAATAAGTGAGCACGGTTGTTGTTACGGGAAGCACTAAGGGTGTTGGCTTTGCTCTTGCGAACGAATTGGCAAGTCGTGGATGGTCAGTGGTGATTTCGGGACGCACCATGCCGGCCATTGACGATGCGCTGAACCGTATCCGTGAACGTACGCCCAATGCGCAGGTCGCTGGGGCAATCGTTGATGTCAGCTCTTTTGCCTCGGTGCAGGCTCTCTGGGCAACTGCGGTTGCGCAGTTCGGCCCGGTAGACCTGTGGATCAATAACGCCGGCCTTGCAGTCTCGACGAAGAAGATCATTGAAAACGATCCAACCGAGATTCAAGCCATGGTGACCACAAACGTGTTGGGAACCATGTTTGGGGCACAGACTGCGGCCAACGGAATGCTGGCTCAATCCAAGGGCGGGCGCATCATCAATATTTTGGGCGGCGGTAGCGATGGCAACTTCCGTGAAGGCCAAGCCATCTACGGCGCCACTAAGCGAGGTTTGGGATTGTTCACAGCTGCCTTGATTAAGGAACTCAAAGGGACCAACGTCACCGTGGGATCGGTGCGTCCTGGAATCTTGATCACCGAAGGGTTTGTCCGTGAGGCACACGAGATGGGTCCCGAGCGCTACGCCAAGCAACGTAAGGCGATCAACATCTTGGGGGATCGGCCACAGGATGTCATCCCATGGATTGTCGACAACATTGAAAAGACTGCGGGCAAGCACGGCGCAGAGATCTCGTGGTTAACAACGCCGAAGATCATTGGGCGTTTCTCAAAGGCAGGCTTTAGTAAGCGTGACATCCTTACCGAATACGGAATTTAGGGTTCACTACTAAGGAATTGCATTTATGCGCAAAGTGGTTCTGGGCTTAATCGGCGGGCTGTTGATTTTGTCCGGAGCTATTGCCATGTTCTTTGGTGCGCTGCTGGTGGGTCTCTTCGGTGGTGATGGTCGCATTGATACCGATCCGGTGCGGATCAACACGACGGCGACTGCTCTCTCGTCCGACATTGCCAGGATCGATGCCGGTCTGCCTAGCGGTTTTAATTTTGCCAAGGTCTATATCTCGGCCACGAGCGTCAGCGGCAAGGATGTCTTCGTAGGCGTTGGACCGGCGCGCGACGTGTTGTCCTATCTGTCCGGGGTTCCCTATGACGTGGTCACCGATGTCAGTGGCCGTCCGGGCGATGAAGACTCCATCAATTTGCGCCGCGTCAGGGGAGAGGGAACACCACCTGCTCCCAGCGCCGAAGCCTTCTGGGTGCAGCACAGTTCGGGGTCTGGGCGTCAAGATATTTCTTGGCCCATCAAGTCGGGTCAATACCTTTTCGTCGTGATGAATGCTGATGGTTCGCCCAACGTAGATGTGCAAGCCACCGTGGGAATTTCTGCGCCGTGGTTGTTCTCCGCTGGGCTGGGCGCCGTCATCGCCGGTCTAGTGTTGATCATTCTGGGCGCCGTGAGTTTGTTCTTTGGTTTTCGCAACGGAAAGAACCGACCAGAGTTGGTCTATGCGACACCGGGTTCTGTTGTTGCAAACGATGAAGCCACTGCGGATCGGCCGTCCTATGTGGCAAACCCCCCTGTGACACTAGGAGAGGCAGCTAGCGAGCCAGCGCAGTCACCGCCTCGCGAGGCCGACGAAAGCGCCCCCTGACGTGGCGGATTCCACCCAGGCTCCCACACCTTCTGGCGTGCTCACTGTGCCTAATGCGTTGTCCATGCTGCGCCTTGTCTTGATTCCGCTGTTTGTCTGGTTGGTGGTCTTCAGCGATGCGCCGGGCTGGGGTGTGGTGGTGTTGGTCATTGCTGGGGTCAGTGACTTCCTTGATGGATTTCTGGCTAGGCGCTGGAATCAGGTCAGTGCGCTCGGCACGTTCCTTGACCCGTTGGCCGATCGCGTCACATCGGTGGTGGTGCCGGTTGTCCTTGCTGTCGTCCACATCATTCCGTGGTGGCTCGTGGTCGCGCTCCTAGCTCGCGACGTGGTGGTGTTCCTAGCGTTGGCGCAGTTGCGCCGCACTGGTCAGCTGGGGTTGCCGGTGACCTTCGTTGGCAAGGCCGCAACGTTTGCACTCCTGATGGGGTTTCCTTTTTTGTTATTGGGAGGCGAACCTGGCGGGGCTGCTCAGTGGTCAACCGTTGTTGGCTGGTTGGTCACTGTTATCGGTTTGGGTCTTTATTGGTGGTCTGCAGTGGTCTACCTTGGACAA
This sequence comes from Actinomycetota bacterium, assembly GCA_026392555.1. Classification (GTDB taxonomy): domain Bacteria; phylum Actinomycetota; class Actinomycetes; order UBA12327; family UBA12327; genus AcAMD-2. The sequence continues at coordinate 1,692 of JAPLBW010000227.1, read as the reverse complement.
GTGCGCTCGCTGTCAAGAAGTAACCCATGAGTTCGACTCTTTCCACTGACCCGTCCTTGGGCTTATTGCGCTCCTTAACCGAGGACGCGCTTGATCCCGACTATGAACTACATGCACATTCCCAGCTATCTCGCGAGCGGGTTGCTAAAGAGAACTCGCTGGGGGGTCGCCTTATCGCGGGGGCAGTATTGATCGTTGCTGCCGCGTTGGTGGTCGGCGGTGCGATGGGACTCGATCGCGCAAATTCGGGTATTCGAAGCCAGGCTGAGCAACTGCGAACAAAGGCACAGTTGGGGTTGGTGGCAACAGATGATAAGAGCGCACAGGTGCAGGAACTGCGGACAAGTATTGAAAGTCTGAGCCGCACCCAATCGCTAGCGGCGCCCCAGTCCGCCTCCGTTGCGTCAGCTGCAGGAGTGGCCTCCCTTGAGGGGTCAGGGCTTGCGGTCACTCTCAGTGATGCCACGCAGAACAGCGGTCGCAGTGCCAGCGATACGCAGTTGGGGCAGGTGCTCGATGCTGATGTGCAGGGCGTGGTTAATGCCTTGTGGGCAGCTGGGGCGCAAGGCATCGCAGTCAACGGTCAGCGGATTACCTCCCTTAGTGCCATTCGTTCCGCAGGCGATGCGATTTTGGTGAACTATCGACCACTCAATCCGCCCTATGTGGTGGAAGCGGTGGGGAACTCGGGACAGATGCTGTCAAGATTTAACGACAGTGGAGTGGCTCAAGACTTACGAACAGCGGCACAGAATTACGGTCTAGGTTTGACCACTTCCACGATAGATTCATTACGCCTTGCCCCGGCCAATGCCGTGTTGAGATATGCCACCTCAATACCTGGAACGGAGAAGAACTCGTGATTGCCGCTTTGGGTCTAATCGTTGGTGCTGCCTTGGGGTTGTTTCTCCAGCCTGACATTCCGTTGTGGCTTCAGCCTTACTTGCCGATTGCCATCGTGGCTGGCCTGGATGCTTTGTTCGGAGCCCTACGAGCGCTCCTGGACGGAATCTTTAGTGACCGAGTCTTTGTCATCTCGTTTGTGTCCAATGTGTTGATTGCCGCTTTGATCGTCTTTGTTGGCGATCAACTTGGCGTCGGAGCACAACTCTCGACGGGTGTGGTTGTGGTGTTGACGATTCGCATCTTCGCCAACGTTGCTGCTATTAGGCGAAAGCTTTTCCACGGATGAACCAGGAATCACCTGCTGCGGAACCATCGTCAGACACCAACGTCGGCTGGCGCAGGCTACGCAACGTCCTTTTCGCCAAGCCATCGCGAGATCAGTTGGTGATCGCGGTGTTGTGTGCCATTTTGGGATTCGCTGTCGTGCAACAGGTCAGCATCGTTAACAGTGATGAAGTTCTCGCCACTGCCCGATCAGAAGATCTAGTCCAAATCCTTGATTCGTTGGATCAGCGCAATCAGCGCCTCGATGCTGAACTCGCCACACTCAAGGACACCAAGGCGCGCCTAGAGTCGGGTCAGGATGCTGCTGCAACGGCCGCGAAAGAGCGCCAGATTCGCGACGCCGAGCTAGGAATTCTTGCCGGCACGCTGGCAGCTCAAGGCCCAGGAGTGGTCGTGACGATGACCGGACCGGTGACATCGTCTTTACTACTTGACGCGGTGCAAGAGTTGCGGGACGCAGGTGCCGAGGCAATCCAGATCAATCAGGTGCGAGTGGTGGCA
>JAPLBW010000147.1:926-4142 GCA_026392555.1 Actinomycetota bacterium | reverse complement strand
TATACAGCGAACCACCTGCCCAGTCAGGGTCGGTAGGTAACGGATCCGAGGGGACACCAGAAACTGATGCCTGAGACCAGCGGGTTTGCACTTGCATATCTTTGACTCGCTGCAAGGCAAGGGAAACTGCATCCGCGAACCCCAAAAGACCTTCGGGCGGATCAGGGATTAGTGCGACAATGTCGCGCTCCTGACACACCGATTCATTCCGCAAGGAATCAACTAGGGGTTTAGCTGTTGCCGCCGGCAAAGGAGTGACTACACCCACCCAGTGACTTGACAGGCGTGGGGTCAGCACTGGGACATTGATGATCAGGCGCTTACGCAAGCCGGCCGTCCTAGCAAATTGCTGCATCATCTCCTGATACGTCAAGACATCAGGTCCACCAATGTCAAACGCACGATTAATCAAGCCAGGGAGTGCAGCACAGGCCACTAAGTAGCGCAGCACATCCCGAATAGCAATGGGCTGGGTGCGAGTGTTGACCCACTTTGGGGTCACCATCGCTGGCAATCGCTCGGTGAGATAGCGCACGATCTCGAATGACAACGAACCAGACCCAATAATGACCGCGGCCCGCAGGACAATCGTGGGAACGGTGGAAGACAGCAAAATATCTTCGACTTGAAGTCGCGACCGCATGTGAGCCGATAAGTCCTCGTCATGGGTTAACCCGCCGAGATAAACAATCCGAGCAAGACTGACTTTCTGCGCCGCTGCAGCAAACGCCTGCGCGATTGTCGTTTCTGTCGCTTCGAAATCAGGACCGCTACCCAGCGAGTGCATCAAGTAGTAGGCCACATCCATGCCCTCGAGCGCGAGCTCCACGGCTTCCTGGTCTTCGGCGTCAGCGACAGCGACTTCCACTTGATCAATCCAGGGGAAATCGCGAAGGCGCTCGGGGTGACGCACCATGACGCGCACCTCATGACCGGCAGCCAAGAGTTCAGGAATCAAGCGCCCACCGACATAGCCGGTGGCGCCGGTAACCACACACTTGATCGCAGACATGACCCCAGTCTCGCGCTCTTTGGGCCGCTTTGCTCGGTGAGCCCTAGCCGCGGGTGAGTTTGCGGTACGTCGCGCGATGCGGACGCGCCGCGTCAGGACCTAAGCGCTCAATTTTGTTGGCCTCGTAGGACTCAAAGTTGCCCTCGAACCAGAACCACTTAGATTCGCCCTCGTAGGCCAAGATGTGGGTAGTCACTCGGTCCAGGAACCAGCGATCGTGGCTGACCACCACCGCGCAACCCGGAAATTCCAACAGCGCGTTCTCCAACGAGGACAGCGTTTCCACGTCCAAGTCGTTGGTGGGTTCGTCCAAGAGCAACAGGTTTCCGCCCTGCTTCAGAGTCAGTGCCAGGTTCAACCGGTTGCGCTCCCCACCGGAGAGAACACCAGCCGGCTTTTGCTGATCATGGCCCTTAAATCCGAAAGCCGAGACGTAAGCGCGCGAGGGCATTTCAACATTGCCCACCTTGATCCAGTCCAAACCATCGGACACTACTTCCCACAGCGTCTTCTCGGCTTCAATGCCGCCACGGTTTTGGTCGACATAGGAGGTCTTCACGGTCTCGCCGACCTTGACGGAGCCTTCGTCGGGTTGTTCTTCGCCGGTGATCATGCGGAACAAGGTCGTCTTACCCGCACCGTTAGGACCGATCACGCCGACGATGCCGTTGCGCGGCAAGGTGAAGGACAGGTCATCGATGAGGACACGGTCGCCAAATCCCTTGGTGAGGTGCTCAACTTCCACCACCACATTGCCCAGTCTCGGACCGGGCGGAATTTGAATCTCTTCCATATCCAACTTGCGGGCTTTGTCGGCCTCAGCAGCCATTTCCTCATAACGGGATAAGCGCGCCTTGCTCTTGGTCTGACGACCCTTGGCGCTTGAGCGCACCCACTCGAGTTCTTCCTTGATGCGCTTGGCTCGCTTGGCGTCCTTTTGGCCTTCGACCTTCATGCGCTCGGACTTGGTCTGCAAGTACGTGGAGTAGTTGCCTTCGTAGGGGTAGGCCCGGCCACGGTCTAGTTCAAGAATCCATTGCGCGACGTTGTCCAGGAAGTACCGATCGTGGGTTACGGCGACCACGGTTCCTGGGTACTTCTCGAGGTGTTGCTCCAGCCACAACACGGACTCGGCATCCAAGTGGTTGGTCGGTTCGTCGAGCAGCAAGAGGTCGGGGGCTTGTAAGAGCAGACGGCACAGGGCGACTCGGCGACGCTCACCACCAGAGAGCACCGTGACATCAGCATCCCCTGGCGGACAACGCAGCGCATCCATGGCTTGCTCAATTTGCGAGTCAAGGTCCCAGGCGTTGCGGTGATCGAGTTGTTCCTGCAACGTGCCCATTTGCGCGAGCAGGGTGTCGAAGTCCGCATCGGGTTCACCGAGCTTGGCGGAAATGTCGTTGAACTCATGCAACATCGCGATGGTTTCGGCCACGCCATCTTCCACGTTTTCCAGCGCGGTCTTGGTCGGGTCGAGTTCGGGCTCCTGCAGCAAGATGCCGACCGAATACCCAGGGGACAAAGTGGCATCACCATTGGACGCGGTCTCCAAGCCAGCCATGATTTTCAGGACCGTGGACTTACCAGCACCGTTGGGGCCGACCACACCAATTTTTGCGCCTGGAAAGAACGCCAGCGTCACGTCATCGAGAATGACCTTGTCGCCGTGCGCCTTGCGCGCCTTGTACATCTGATAAATGAACTCCGCCATAAGCACCCACCCTACGCAACCGCCTGCTCCGCAAAGGCAGGGGCAGGGCTGGATTCATCAGCAAGCACTGACTCATCACCGGCAAAGTCGCGTTTGGCCGCCCGCGTAAACACGCTGACTCCGCGCGCGAGGTCATGTCCCACGCTGGTGGCATCCACCTCAACCGAAACGCCGCGGCGATCTTCGTTGGCCCATTCTCGAACCTTCAATGCGCCGGCAACGATGACCGGATCGCCCTTGGTGACGGATTCGGCCACATGTCGGGCCAGTTTGCGCCAACACGTGATTCGCACATAGGAGGTGTCCCCATCAATCCACTGACCAATTCCACGATCAAAGCGGCGCGTGGTGGTGGCCAATCGAAACGTGGAGTACTCAATGCCATTGGGGGTGGCGGCGATCGTGACATCCGTGACGGCATTGCCCACGAGGGGTATGCGGGTTTGAGGCAGTAAGACTCCTAAAAGTGATGATCCATCAAGGCCACGAG
>JAPLBW010000147.1:0-882 GCA_026392555.1 Actinomycetota bacterium | reverse complement strand
GTGATGATCCATCAAGGCCACGAGCCAACCAAGGGCACCTGACCTCATCGACGCCATCAAGGGGAATCTGTGGACATGTGGCGGCTGTGGAAGTCCTCGCGGGTAAGTTGTGGCATCCAGCGCTCGTAGCTCAGCCGGATAGAGCAACTGCCTTCTAAGCAGTAGGCCGCAGGTTCGAGTCCTGCCGAGCGCACCACCGCCTAGGGTTAGCCCTATGAGCGATCACTTGGTGTGGATTGACTGTGAAATGACGGGCCTGGATCTTCAGCGCGATGCGTTGATTGAGATCGCGGTCTTGGTCACTGACGCTGATCTCAACATTTTGGGCGAAGGCGTCGACCTCGTCATCGCTCCACCTGCGGAAGCGCTCGAGACCATGCCCGACATCGTGCGCAAAATGCACACCTCCTCCGGTTTGCTCGATGTGCTGGCTGACGGCATCACCATGGAAGACGCACAAGCCCAAGCTCTGGCTTACATTCGCGAACACGTTCCCGAAGCGCGTAAGGCTCCCCTGGCTGGATCCTCGGTTCACACCGATCGTACGTTCCTGGCTCGCGATATGTCCGAACTTGAACAATGGGTCCACTACCGCAATGTTGACGTCAGCACCTTGAAGGAATTGGCCCGCCGCTGGTATCCACGGGTGTACTTCAACACCCCTGACAAAGTCGGCAACCACCGCGCGCTGGCTGACATCATCGACAGCATTGACGAACTCAGGTACTACCGAAACACCATGCTGGTGCCGCAACCGGGGCCGGACAGTGACGCTGCCAAGGCGGCTGCACGAGCCATCCAACTAGACCGGTAATATGAGCGCCCTCGGTGGGTGTAGCTCAGCTGGTAGAGCGCCGCGTTGTGGTCGCGGATGCCGCGGGT
>JAPLBW010000091.1 GCA_026392555.1 Actinomycetota bacterium | reverse complement strand
TGGAGCGATAAAGCCACAGGCCGGTGTGATCGCGACTAGTCCTGCCACGACTCCGGATGCAGCTCCCAAGCTGGTGGCATGCCCGTCACGCATACGCTCGACAAAGAGCCAACTCAGCAATCCACCGCAACCAGCCAGCATGGTGTTGGTCAAGGCCGTTGCCGCGAGTTGATTAGCGCCCAGTGAGGATCCGGCGTTAAAACCAAACCAGCCAAACCACAACAACCCAGCGCCCAGCAGAACCAACGGCAAGTTATGGGGCTTCATGGGCGACTTTGGCCAGCCGACGCGGCGACCAATGATCAAGGCCAGAGCCAAGCCGCTGGCACCGGAATTAATCTCCACCACCGTCCCGCCCGCAAAGTCCAAGATCCCCCGGTTGGCGAGCCAACCCGCTCCTGGTCCACCGAGTTGATCGCCACCAAAGTCAAAGACCCAGTGCGCGACGGGGAAATACACCAACGTGACCCACGCGGCTACAAAGACTGCCCACGAGGAAAACTTCGCGCGATCGGCAATTGACCCAGAGATTAAGGCCACCGTGATGATGGCGAACATCAACTGGAACATCGCAAAGGCGAGAGCGGGAATCGGGTACTTGCCGCCATTGACTGCGAGTTGATTGAGCAACTCACCCAGACCAAGGGAGTCAAAACCACCGAAGAATCCGTTGCCAGAATCACCGAAGGAAATCGAGAACCCGAACAAGGCCCACAACACACCAACGATGCCCACCGCAATAAACGTCATCATCATCATGTTGAGCGAACTCTTAGCTCGAACCAAGCCGCCATAGAACAGTGCTAGGCCGGGAGCCATGACAAAGACCAAGGCGGTACAGAGCAACACCCACGAAGTGTCGCCAGCGCTTAATTGCATTACGAAGGCTCCTGAGACTGCAGGACTCGCGCGGTTCGCGGCCCAAGGACGCCACCAACAGTAGAGGTGAAGTCGTACGCAGATTCAAGGTGTTGGTCAAGATCGATACCGGCGACTTCGGCATCTGGATCGATGCGTAGACCCATCAGCTTCTTAAGGATTAGGGCGATGACCAGGGTGACGACGAAGGAATAGGCCAGGACGCTGAAGGCCCCCAAGGCTTGCACGCCCAGCAAGTCCCAGCCGCCGCCGTAGAACAATCCTTTGGCTCCCCAGGTGAATGCGGAGTCTCCCGATCCCGTAGTGAACGAGGTGCCAAAGAAGCCGATGGCCAAACAGCCGAAGATGCCGGCGACCAAGTGGACTCCGACAACGTCGAGCGAGTCATCCAAGCCGAAGCGGAACTTCAAGGAAACAGCAAAGGCGCAGATGATGCCGGCTAGTAATCCGATGACCACCGCAGCCCAGGGTGCAACGAAGGCACAAGCCGGGGTAATCGCGACCAATCCAGCAACTGCTCCTGAGGCCGCACCCAAACTCGTGGGGTGACCTTCCCGGATGCGGTCAACGATGAGCCAACCGATCAAGGCCGCGGCCGTCGCCACCATCGTGTTGGTAAAAGCCAACGCAGCTTGTCCACTTGCACCCAAGGCTGAACCTGCGTTAAAGCCAAACCAGCCAAACCACAGCAATCCGGCTCCCAAAATCACCAAGGGCAAGTTATGCGGCTTCATCGGCGACTTCGGCCAACCGATGCGCTTACCCAAAACCAACGCCAGAGCAAGACCGGCTGCACCCGCATTGATGTGAACCGCCGTGCCACCGGCGAAGTCTTCGATTCCGCGCGAGGCAAGCCAGCCGGCACCCGTGGAGTCGGAACCACCAAAGTCAAAGACCCAGTGCGCCACGGGGAAATACACCACGGTGACCCACACCGCAACAAACACGGCCCATGCCGAGAACTTCATGCGGTCGGCAACCGCTCCGGAAATCAAGGCTGGCGTAATGACCGCGAACATCAACTGGAACATCACAAAGGACAGCAGCGGAATGGGATAGGCCGCGCCGTTTTCGGTGATCTGGTTTACCGCTGAACCCAGGCCACTGAAGTCGATGGTGCCGATGAACTTGCTCGTGCCATTGCCGAAGGCGAGCGAGTAACCAAAGATCACCCATAACACCGAAACGATGCCGATAGAAATCATCGACATCATCATCATGTTGAGCACGCTCTTGGCGCGGGTCATCCCGCCATAGAAAAATGCCAATCCCGGCGTCATCAGGAGCACCAAAGCGGCGCTAAAGAGCACCCACGCGGTATCGCCAGCATTGATTTCCATCGAGACCTCCAGCACGTATGTTCAGCCCAGCGGTGGACTGTGGTTCATACCGTGCCTGAGGTGTATTGCGAAAACGCGCCGTCGATGTTTCGGTGGCGAAACAAAGCCTGGAGTCGTGTGAACAATGCGTTACACGCAGAAACAGGCGTTACAGGCCCTAGGGGGTTAAGAGTTCATTCACGAAGGTGACCACCTCAAAGGGGGCCAAGTCATCCGGGCCCTCGCCCAGTCCCACCAGCTTGACCGGCAC
>JAPLBW010000226.1 GCA_026392555.1 Actinomycetota bacterium | reverse complement strand
GGGGGATTCCTACCAGGTCCAGCAGTTCAATGGCGCGGGCGTTGGCCTGATCCTTAGTGACATCTTGGTGAATACGGATTGCTTCACTAATTTGTGCACCGATGGTGTACACCGGAGTGAATGCCGATAGTGGGTCTTGGAACACCATGGCAACCGAGCGTCCGCGAATTTTCGACAGTGCTTTGTCGTCCAGGCCGAGCAGTTCATCGCCCTTGAAGTGCGCTGACCCGCTCACGCGCGCCGAATTTTGCAATAAACCCATGACGGCGAGGGCAACGGTGGATTTGCCCGAGCCGGATTCGCCAACAATTCCGACGACTTCGCCTGGGTGAACATCAAAGTTCACGCCACGAACGGCCTCGACAGCTCCGGCCTCGCTGGGGAAGGTGACCTTGAGGTCGCGAACACTCAACGTGGCGGAGGGATCGTGGGCGATCACAGGGTTTTCCTCGGTCATAGTGAGGCCTTCGCTTCCGATTGAGGGTCAATCGCATCGCGCAGACCATCGCCGACCAAACTCACGGCTAGCACCAAGATGGTCAAGAGTGATCCAGCAAAAGCGAACAGCCATACATACGTCAATGCCGAACCGGTTCCCGCGGCAATCAATGTGCCCAACGAAATATCAGGTGGTTGCACACCAAATCCGAAGTACGACAATCCCGATTCGAGCAAGATCGCTCCACCGACGGTCAGCGTCGTATCAATGATCAAGAAAGAAGCCATGTTCGGCAGGATGTGCCGTGTGATCACGGTAAACGGCCGAACACCCATGAACCGCGCAGCCGTAACAAATTCGCGTTGCTTCAAGGACAGCGTGAGGTTGTAAACCACCATCGCGGTAAGCATCCACGAGAACACCGAAATGAGTACTACGAGCCAGAGCCAGGATTGACCGCGAATCCGTGGGCTCACGATGGCGATGATCAAGAAGTCCGGCAGGACGAGCAAGAGCGAGATAACAAAGAGGTTGGCTCGCTCAATTGCTCCACCGAAATACCCCGCTGTGGCTCCCACGATGGCTGCGAGCCCGGTGGATATCACGCCGACGAGAAAGCCGATGATCAAAGACTTTTGCAATCCCCGCATGGTTTGTGCAAAAACGTCTTGGCCAATTTGTGAGGTACCAAACCAGTGGGATGTTGATGGCGGCTTGAGGAAGGCATTGGCATCGATTTGGTCGTAGCTCCACTGTGTGATGAATTGACCAAAGAAGGCGGCAATAAACAACACAGCAATCACGCACAGGCCAAAGATCGCTGACTTATTGCGTTGAAAGCGACGCCACACTAACTGCCAACGACTCATTGGTTACCTCGCACGCGTGGGTCGAGGAAGCCACGCATAACGTCGGCCAGGAACGTGGAGAACAAAATCAGCACGGCGGTGAACAAAGTGGTGGCTGCGGCCACGTTGATGTCTTGGGCGCTGATCGAATCAATGAACCAGGCGCCCATTCCCTGCCAGGAAAAAATCTTTTCGGTGAACGTTGCACCGACGACCAAGGTGCCGAAGGCGAAAGCGAACCACACGGTCATCGGGATCAACGCCGTGCGAAGGCCGTGCTTGTAAAACGTTTGCCGACGGGTCAACCCCTTTGCCTGAGCGGTGCGCAAGTAGTCACTGCCGAGTACGTCAAGCATTGCGCTGCGCTGGTAACGGCTGTAGAGCGCAATTTCACCAAGGCTGATGGCCAGCGTTGGCAAGATGATGTGCTGAAAGCGGTTAGCCAATGTTCCCCAGAAGTCGGCCTGCAGTCCGGGGGTGATTTCACCGGTGAAGTAGATCAGTTTGAAGCCAAGTACGTCATTGAATTGCACAGCGCCATATTTCAAAACAGTAGCCAGCACAAATACCGGTGTTGCGAGCATGACGAAAGAAAAGATGGTGGCAATGCGGTCTGATGGTTTGTACTGTTTCAACGCTCCCCATACGCCGAGCAATACGCCGAAGACTGCTCCGACGATGCTTCCTAGTAACAGAAGGCGAAGCGAGACGCCGATGCGTCGGCCCATCTCTTCATTAATGGAGTCACCGGTGAGGGTTTGGCCAAAGTCGCCGTGCGCGATCCCGGTAATCCATGTGACGTATCGCGTGGCCACGGGCGTCTTGTCGTTTTGGTTGACCGCATCCAAGATTCCATCAACGGATGATTCAGGGACTGGGGGGTTGCGGGCCAAGTAGTTGTCGCGTGGCTTCATCGTTACGGAGGCCAAGACGAAGGCCAAGCTGGTGGCCAGAAAGACCAGCAAGAGGGAGATCGCCAGGCGCCTCACCAAATAGCCGGCCATGCTCACAACCCGTCGTCGTAGGAGTGATCCCATTATGGGCGTACCCAGCCTGATTAGCGCGCCTAATGCAAGGCGGATTGCACTGTTGCCAGTCCGCCTGCCGGTGGCCGAAACTGTGCGTGGGGCTGTTGCTAAGGTGTGACGCTGTAGTCACCTCGGTGACTCATCCCCTGTAGCTCAATTGGCAGAGCAGCCGGCTGTTAACCGGCAGGTTACTGGTTCGAGTCCAGTCGGGGGAGCCACAGCCCAGTACTGAAGCCGATGTCGTGTGAAAGTGCATTGTGATTTACCACTTTGACAGCAACGCTGACAGCAACGGCAATTACGAACCGATCAGTTTGCTGAGTTCCTCGACTGCACGCCTTGAGTCTTCGGGCAGGGCATGGGGGTAGATGTCGTGCGTGATTGATGTTCGCGAGTGACCAAGAATTGCTGACACCGTTGCCACTGGAATTCCCAGTGAACTGAGCAAGGTTCCTGCTGAATGGCGAAGGGTGTGAAATCCCTTTCCGATTCCGTAGGGCTTGGCAATCTTTTGGTAGGTGCGCAGGATGTTTCGGTAGTGCTCTGGGGTGCCAATGCTGGTGGGAAAGATCAGGCCGTGATCCTGCCAAAGCGGTCCTGCCTTTAATCGCTCCTGATTTTG
>JAPLBW010000016.1 GCA_026392555.1 Actinomycetota bacterium | reverse complement strand
GGTACGCGGCATGTGTCGTCGTTTTGAACACGACCATCTTGATCGCCACGGGCGCACCACTGGGCGCAGTGATCGTAGGTGGCCTCCTCATGATTTATGGGATTCGCTTATTTACCTTTGTTACTAACCGCTACCGCCACCCGTCCTTTGCCCAACGCCGGGCCGGCACCGTCATCGCGCATAAACAACTTCCCTTGCCGATCAAGGTTCTTCTCCTGATCAACACCGCGACCCTCATGACCTTCCACGCCATGACGACCTACAACGTGGCAACGAAGGCGGCCGGAGAGGGAAACAGCGGCCTCAACGGCTGGCTCATCATCGGCGGCCTAGTCCTGGCCCAAGGCATCGCCATCGAGGCACGCGCGGACTACGAGAAGCAGCAGGGCAAGCGGAGCGGCGGTGCCAAGGGGATCAGTTCAGGCTTGTTTGCTCGTACCCGTCACCCCAACTACCTGGGCGAAATCATGATGCAGGTCGGCGTCATCCTGTGTGGCATCGGTGCTGCCAGCAATTGGTACGGCTATGCAGCGGGTTTCTTAGCTCCCACGTACATCATCATCTTGATGTTGTCGGCCACAACCGGTGGCGAAAAATCCAAGCGTGACAAGTACAGCGAGGACCCGGAATTCCGCGCTTACCTGCGTCGTTCCAATTCGTTGTTGCCAAAGTTTCGCAAAGTCAACGTTTAACTCGCACCCCGCTTCACACCATGTCGTTGACTTGCTAGCCTTTCGAGCATGTCAACGACGTCACAGCCTTCCGTGCACCTAGTGGTTAGGCGCCACGTTGACCTCATGCGGATGTGTTCCAGCTCGTGTTGTTGCTGTAACTAATCCGCCGTCCAAGAAAACCCTGGGCGCTGCGGCGCTTGATGGATGTTTCCTTGACCTCCTCTGTATTTCTTGCGTCGTTTCTTCCTAACTGGAGGAATCTAAGCAATGAGCGTTACTGACGAATACTTGAAGAACAACGAGGCCTACGCCGCGAATTTCTCAGGACCCCTTCCCCTGCCTCCATCACGCAACATCGCCGTCGTTGCCTGCATGGATGCTCGATTGGATGTCTACGGGATTTTGGGACTTGGCCAAGGCGAATCCCACGTGATTCGCAATGCTGGTGGAGTCGTCACCGATGACGAGATCCGCTCGCTGGCCATCAGCCAACGTCTGCTCGGCACGAAGGAAATCATCCTCATCCACCACACGGACTGCGGAATGTTGACCTTCACCGACGACGACTTCAAGGCTGGCATTCAAGCCGAGACTGGCATCAAGCCCGAGTGGGCTGCCGAGGCCTTCCCCGATCTGGACGACGATGTGCGTCAGTCCATCAAGCGCATCAAGAACAGCCCCTTCATTCCTCACACCGATGCGGTTCGAGGCTTTGTCTTTGATGTCGCCACCGGTCAGCTGAACGAAGTCAAGTAGGGGTACACAACTGACAAGGGGTGGGATCGCATTGACTGTGGTCCCACCCCTTACCTGTGGTCAATACACTGATGGCTCATCCCGCCTCCGTAGCTCAGGGG
>JAPLBW010000185.1:5567-12961 GCA_026392555.1 Actinomycetota bacterium | reverse complement strand
ATGTGGCTTTCCTTTTCCACTTCGTGGCCACCGACATTCTGCGCTGAATCAAGAACAGCTTGAGTGGGTAAAAGCACGCGCGTGCCAACTAAGGCATTTGCCATTTCACGATGATCGAGGTCGCCGCTGCCAAAAGCAGCAAGCGCACTGGCAACGGAGGGCGGACACTCCCCCTGGTCGCCAGCAAAGGCAGAGACGGGAATTTCCGCGCCCTCGAACTGATTCATGAGAAGAGTCGCTAGATACGACAGGCGTGGATGTCTGTCACGATGACGCCACGAGCGCCAAGGTTCCACAGGGCATCCATCACATTGTGCTGCTCCGCACGCGGCACCATGGCGCGCACCGCAACCCAGTCTTCATCGCGCAATGGCGACACCGTGGGAGATTCAATTCCCGGGGTCAATACACACGCCTGCTCGACCAGATCGGCCTTGACGTCGTACTCCATCATCACGTAGGTACGAGCGACGATGACGCCTTCAAGGCGACGCAAGAGTTGTTGCACCTCGGGAGTGCTACTCACATCAGCGCGTCCGATCAGCACTGCTTGCGATTGCAAGATGGGGTCGCCTACGAGTTCTAGACCAGCAGCGCGCAGCGTGGTCCCGGTATCCACCACATCGGCCACCGCATCAGCCACACCCAGCGCCACAGCATTTTCCACGGCGCCATCGAGGCCAACGACTTCAGCTGTAATACCAAGATCGGCAAGAGCACTAGTGACGATGCCCCGATACGAAGTAGCGATGCGCTTTCCATTGAGATCAGCGATCGAGGATGCCGTTCCCACGGGTGCCGCGAACCGGAATGTCGAGGCACCAAAGCCCAGTTCCAACAATTCTTGAGCAGGCGAAGCACCATCTTGCAAGAGGTCACGTCCAGTAATGCCAACGTCGAGTTGGCCAGCACCTACATAGGTGGCGATGTCGCGCGGGCGCAACAGGTAGAACTCCGCGTCATTGGCGGTATCGGTGACGACGAGTGCTCGCCCTACCGGCTTGGGCAAGTAGCCCGCCTCACGCAACATCGTGAGCGCATCGTCGGCCAGTGTTCCCTTGTTAGGAACAGCAACTTTCAACATTGGAAATAGTCCTTAAATTGACAAATCAGAGTCGAGAGTAAACATCGTCGAGGGTTAAGCCACAGGCCAGCATCATCACTTGAACGTGATAAAGCAACTGAGCAATCTCTTCGGCGGTACGTTCCTTGCCTTCGTATTCGGCAGCCATCCAGACTTCGCTGGCTTCCTCCACGACTTTCTTTCCGATGGAATGGACTCCGGCATCCAAGGCCTTCACGGTTCCAGAACCTTCGGGGCGCAAAAGTGAGCGCGACTGAAGTTCAGCAAAGAGTGCATCAAAAGTCTTCATGCCCGACAGCCTAGAGGGCGGCCAGCCAAAAGTGCCCCTACGGCAGGTCGCGCAGGGCTACGGCCGTGGCTAACGCCGCGGTGGCTGCCTCATAGCCCTTGTTCTCTGCGGAGTCTTCGAAGCCTGCACGATCAAGGGCCTGCGCCTCGGTGTCACAGGTGAGCAAGCCAAAGCCCACGGGAACGCCGGTCTGCGTGGCCACATCCATTAAGCCGGCTGAGGTTGCGTGACACACGTAATCAAAATGTGGAGTTCCACCGCGGATGACTACACCCAGCGTGATTACCGCATCAAAGCTTCCTGACCGAGCGGCCTTCATCGCCGCGACTGGCAGCTCAAAGGCACCTGGCACTCGCACCAAGGGTGCGCCAACAATGCCGGCCTCTTCGAGTCCTCGGTCTGCACCGCGGATGAGCCCGGTCATGACTTCGCTGTGCCATGAGGCGGCGATGACGCACACCCGAAGATCCGAACATTGAGACAAATCAAGGTCTGGTGTTCCGGTGCCGCTCATGCTTTGTCCCCCTTCGCGACGCGTTCACCCGAGATCGTCGGGGCGTGGTCGTCGAGCGTAGGCAGGTCGTGACCCATGCGATCGCGCTTGGTGCGTAAGTAGTTGACATTGTGCTCAGTGGGATGCGTCGGCAATGGCACGCGCTCGGTAATTGTCAAGCCATAGCCTTCAAGGCCCGCGCGCTTTGCTGGGTTGTTGGTCAGCAAGCGCATCGAGCGCACACCCAGATCCGCTAGCACCTGAGCGCCAGTGCCGTAGTCACGCGAATCAGCGGGCAACCCCAATTCCAGGTTCGCATCCACAGTGTAGCTTCCGGAATCTTGCAATTGGTACGCCTGAAGTTTGTGCAAAAGACCAATGCCGCGACCTTCGTGGCCACGCACGTAGAGCACAACACCACGTCCTTCTTCTTGAACGCGATCAAGAGCGGCATCCAACTGCGGTCCACAATCACAACGCTGCGAACCAAAGACATCCCCGGTTAGACATTCGGAGTGGACCCGGACGAGCACGTCATCACCATCGCCCATGTCTCCGACCACCATGGCGATGATTTCTTGACCATCGATCAGGCTGCGGTAACCCATCGTGCGGTATGTGCCAAAGCGCGTGGGTAGAACCGTGTCAGCAACCCGCTCAACAAAAGTTTCGTGACGGCGGCGATAAGCAATCAGGTCAGCAATGGAAATCAGCGCCAAACCATGTTCCTTGGCGAAAGCGGCAAGCTGGGGAAGGCGAGCCATCGATCCGTCATCGTTGACAATCTCGGCAATGACACCGGCCGAACTCAAGCCAGCAGCACGGGCCAGGTCAACGGCGGCTTCGGTGTGGCCGGGGCGACGCAAGACGCCACCACTGACAGCACGCAACGGGAAGACGTGGCCAGGACGCGTGATGTCATGCGGCTCAGTGGCTGAGTCCGCCAACACTCGCGCGGTCAAGGAGCGGTCCGCGGCTGAGATTCCCGTAGAAATTCCATTGCGAGCATCGACCGAGATCGAGTACGCGGTGCCCTTGCGGTCCTCGTTGACGTAGGTCATCGGGGGCAACTTCAGTCGATCGAGGTCAGCACCTTCCATCGGTACGCACACCACGCCGCTGGTGTGCTTGATGATGAAGGCCATCGCTTCTGAGGTACACCGCGAAGCAGCCATCACCAGGTCGCCTTCGTTCTCGCGATCCTCATCATCGACCACAACCACCATGCGTCCAGCTGCGATTTCAGCAATAGCGGTTTGGATCGTGTCGAGCTGCACAGCATCACCGGCGGCGGTACTCATGAGTTCCTTCCGTTGAGCATGCGTTCGACATACTTGGCTAAGACATCAACTTCAATGTTGACTGATTCTCCCCCAGCCAGCGAGCCCAAGGTGGTCAGGGTCAGCGTGGTGGGAATCAATGACACCTCAAACCAAGCAGGGGCTTCGGCGATTTCGCTCACCGATGACACCGTCAGCGACACCCCGTCGATGGTGATCGAGCCCTGATCGACCACGTAACGCACCAAGTTCGGGTCGAGCGCAAAGCGAATACGGGTCCAGTCGGGTTCGGGCGTCACCGCAAGAACCCGAGCAGTGCCATCAACATGGCCTTGCACAATGTGTCCGCCCAGTCGGGCATCCACGCGTGCGGCCCGCTCCAAGTTCACCCGTGAACCTTCGTGCAGAGAGCCCAGTCCACTAGCGCTCAAGGTCTGCGCCATCACATCTGCACTAAACGTTGCATCGTCGTGAGTGACCACAGTTAAACAAACGCCATTAACGCTGATGCTGGCGCCATGTTCGGCATCAGAAACCACCACCGGACCTTCGATCGTCACCCGCGCTGAATCGGTGGTGCGTTCGATGGCCCGCACCGTGCCCAATTCTTCGATGATCCCGGTGAACATCAGGGAGTAACTCCTGTCAAATCCTTGATCGGTCGACCCACAATGACGATGTCGTCCCCCAATGTTTCCACCTCATCAATACTGAGCTCCAGGGGCTCGCCCAGGACCGTATTGATAGACGCTAAACCCGCCCCCAGCACGGTGGGCGCCAAATACATGACGACTTCATCCACGACCTGGGCTGCTATCGCAGCGCTGATCACAGTCGGCCCACCTTCGATCAGTACCGAGCGCACATCTCGATCCCACAATTGCTTCAAGACGGCAACCACATCGTGGGTGGTGAACTGCTCAAACCCAGCGTCACCGCTGCGCACTTTCGCTTGCTGTGGGACAGGTGTGTGGCCAACAACTACTCGAAGCGGCTGATCAAAAACCAAATCATCATCAACGTCGCGCGCTGTGAGCGTGGGGTCATCTGTTGCAATGGTTCCTGTACCCACCATCACCGCGTCCACCAAGGCGCGTCGTCGATGTCCATCGGCTCGCGAAGTCGGGTTGGTGATCCATTGCATCGATCCATCCGGGGCAGACACTCTCCCGTCCAAGGAACTGGCGATCTTTACCGTGACGTGAGGACGACCGTTCACTTCCGCGGTGAGCCAACCGCGATTGATACGCACGGCTTGATCGAGCAGGACTTCGCCTTCGACAGCAAGCCCCGCCTCACGCAAAACATCTGCTCCACCGCGGGATGCGACGCCAGGATCTGGAGTAGCAAACACCACTCGGGCGATACCCGCGTCAATCAAGGCCTGCGTACACGGACCGGTCCTGCCGGTATGTGAACAGGGTTCAAGAGTGACCACCGCAGTGGCACCTTGTGCTTTGTCGCCAGCAGCCTTCAACGCGATGACTTCGGCGTGATCCTGCCCAGCACGCTGGTGCCACCCCTCGCCTACTCGCTGGCCATCGGGGGCGAGGATCACACAGCCCACAGCAAGATTGGGGGAAACTGTTCCCAGCCCACGGGCGGCAAGGTGGAGTGCGTACTCCATTGCCTCAATCTCGACTGGGGTGGCCATTCCTTAAGTGTCCCACTGCCGCGGGAGTACTGCGCGGTTGCCTAAGTCTTAGGGGTGAGCGCAGGCAGTAACGGCCAGCGAACGCAATTGATCCACCATCGCGGCGGGTTCGGAAACAGCAAAGACGGCCGATCCGGCAACAAAGACATCGGCACCCGCCTGTGCGCATTGTTCAATCGTGTCCGCACTGACGCCGCCGTCGACTTGAATCCACACCGCGTTAGGGCCATCACCCACCAACTCACGCACCCGACGAACTTTGGGCATCATGTCGGCCATAAAAGCTTGCCCACCAAACCCAGGCTCAACAGTCATCACCAGCAACATGTCGAGCTGCGGCAATAGATCGATGTAGTCCTCGATGTCGGTGTTGGGCTTCAAGGCCATTCCCGCACGGGCACCGGCAGCCTTGATGTCCTTGATGCACATCGCAGGATTTGCAGCAGCTTCTACATGGAAGGTCACACTGTTCGCACCAATTTCGGCGTACTTGGGCGCCCATAGATCAGGGTTGTCAATCATCAAGTGACAGTCAAGTGGCAGCGGAGAAATCTTTGCGAGTGATTCGACAACCGGAACGCCGATGGTCAAATTAGGAACGAAGTGGTTGTCCATGACGTCGACGTGAACCCAGTCCGCGTTGCTGACTGCCTCAATCTGCGCCTGCAAATTGGCAAAGTCCGCTGACAAAATGCTTGGTGAGATTTGCATGGCCACCACTACAGCCTAGTGCCGGTGTGGCGAAAATTTGTCATCGCGCGTTGCGGCGAATCAAGGCGAGGAACATCGCGTCGGTGCCATGTATGTGTGGCCACAATTGGACATAGGGCCCAGGACCCAATTGGTCCACCATCGGCAATTGCTCGCGGGCGTCCAAGACCGTCACGTCGTCGCGACGCTTGACCACGTCGGTCACCACGAGCAGGGTTTCAGCCAAGTGGGGTGAACAGGTCACATAGGCCACTACCCCGCCAGGCTTGACTGCATCCAGCGCCGATGTGAGTAACTGTCGCTGCAATTTGGTCAGTCCGGCGACATCTTGGGCACTACGGCGCCAACGAGCTTCGGGGCGTCGACGCAACGCACCCAAACCACTACACGGTGCATCAACCAAGACACGATCAAAGGATGCGCTCTCCCATTCCCCTGCCGTTCCATCGCCGACTACCACCGTGTGATCGCCGATTCCGTTGCGTAGAACCTGGCGGATCAATTGAGCACGATGCTCATGCAATTCATTCGCCACTACATGGGCGCCACGTTCATCCGCCAGTCCGGCCAGTAGCGCGGCTTTGCCACCAGGTCCAGCGCACAGGTCAAGCCACTGTTCCGGTTGGGCTGCCTCGACTGCAACCGAGGTCAAGGCCAACGTGACGAGTTGGGATCCCTCATCCTGCACACCAACGTCGCCACGTCGCACAGCTTCGAAATCTCCTGGATCGCCAGAGCCCATGACCGCTGCCAACGGCGACCAACGCCCCGGTTCTGCACCCAATTCCTTCAGATCATCAGGGGTTGAGCGCGTGGGCCGAGCCACCAAGGTGACCGGTGCGGGCACATTGTCTTGAGCAAGCAACGCATCAAGAGCAACGAGGTCGCCGCCTAAGGAGTCGTAGAAGGCGGAGACGATCCAACGCGGATGCGACCAGCGAATACAGCGCTGAGTCAGCGGATCATCCACACCGATCAACACTTCATCAGCCCACTGCTCTAGATCGCGTGCGGTCACCTTGCGCAACACCGCGTTAACCATTGCCGAGGGGCCAGCAGTCATTACCGTGCGAGCCAAATCCACGCTGCTCGAAACTGCTGCGTGCTCGGGCACTCGCATCGACAAAATCTGGTGCGTGCCCATGCGCAGGATTTCCAAAATGCCTGGGTCGAGGTCGTCCAAT
Source organism: Actinomycetota bacterium (assembly GCA_026392555.1). Taxonomy (GTDB): domain Bacteria; phylum Actinomycetota; class Actinomycetes; order UBA12327; family UBA12327; genus AcAMD-2. The sequence continues at coordinate 6,266 of JAPLBW010000185.1, read as the reverse complement.
GATCGACTCACCAGCGTGGACAAGATCTCGTCATAGAGGCCTTGCCAGCGCAAAGTGCCGTAAGTCAACTCGGTAGCAAAGGCCGCATCGCGCCCATCGAGTTCACGCTCGCGCAACAAAGTGGGCAACACGAGGTTGGCGTAGGCATCATCTGAACTCACCGCGCGGAGTACGTCGTAGGCCACGAGCCGTGGAGCGTCAATACGGTTGCGCTTAGGGGCTTGGGTCACGCCACTACGTCACTATCGGTCGGCCGAGCGCCGTTGACCCAGTCTTTCCACCCCATCGACTTCTTCCCTACAGGCTGGACCTGCCCTAAAGCCACCGCGCACGAACCCGTACCCACTAAGACAGCTTGCTTTGACACCCGCAACTGTCCCGGTGCCAGATCGGTGACTTCGGCTTCAAGGGTGACCGCACCCAATTTCAGTCGCTCGTCACGGAACGTGGTCCACGCTCCCGGCGCTGGTGTGCACGAACGAATCAGTCGGTCAATAGCCAGCGCCGGATGAGTCCAGTCCACTTTGGCATCGTCGACCAAAACCTTGGGCGCCAAAGAGACACCTTCGTCAACCTGCGGCACAGCAACGAGCTCGCCACTTTCAATTCCATCCAAGGTGCGCACCAGTAACTCAGCACCGGTGACAGATAGCCGCTGGAGTAAATCACCGCTGGTGTCGTGCGGTCCGATTGCGTCCG
>JAPLBW010000185.1:0-5552 GCA_026392555.1 Actinomycetota bacterium | reverse complement strand
TATCCATGCCCGCTTCCAATAAGAAGGTGGTCGCTCCCGTGATCTCGTCGCCGGCTTTGATCGCATGTTGTACCGGTGCCGCACCTCGCCAAGCCGGTAACAACGAAAAGTGCAGATTGATCCAGCCAATGCGTGGGATGTCGAGCACCGACTGCGGAATGAGAGCCCCGTAGGCCACCACGGGACAACAGTCCGGCGCAAGTTCACTCATGCGCGCCATGAACTCCGGGTCCGACGGCTTAGCAGGCTTGAGGGTCTCAATGCCGTGTTGTGCGGCCAACTCAGCAATGGGACTGGCAGTCAAAGTTCGTCCTCGGCCCGACGGCGCATCGGGTCTTGTTACCACCGCGATCACGTCGTGATGCGAATCCAGAAGGGCCTGAAGTGAGGGAACGGCCGGTTCCGGCGTGCCGGCAAAGACAACGCGCACTTAGTAAACCTTCCCAAACATGGGATGGGGGTTTTCCTTGATGATCGGTTCAACACCGAACCATTCGGACTCGCGGATTTGCTTCATCGCCAACTTGCGCGTGGCTTCATCAAGTCGATCGACAAAAAGCACACCATCAAGGTGATCGGTTTCGTGCTGGAAAGCCCGACCCAAGTAGCCCGTGCCCTCAATCGTCACAGGGTCCCCGTACATATTGAAACCCTTAGCGACCACACGCGTAGCGCGCATTGTTGAGTACGACAAGTCAGGAATTGACAGGCAACCCTCAAGGTCTTCTTGCTCTTCATCACTGAGGTCTAAGTCTGGATTAATCAAGTGACCGAGCTCGCCATCCACGTCATAAGTAAAGACGCGCAACATCACTCCAATTTGCGGAGCGGCCAGTCCTCCACCAGGCGCCATGATCATCGTTTCCGTCAGGTCACGCACCAAAACGCGCAGTTCCTTATCGAAAGTAACGACAGGCTCGGCCGGGGTGCGCAAGGCGGGATCGCCGAAAAGCCTGATCGACTGAACCGTCATGAGTCACTCTCCTCGTCCTGTGGGTGCCTAATCTACGCCCTTAAGTGCCCCCACCTATTCAGGCCACTAGATCAAATTAAGCGGGTCAATGCGCACCACGACATGATCGGCCACTTTGCGCGCCGACCGGACGGACTGCACCCGATGCAATTCCTTGGCCAATGCAGCCCCCTGTGCCAACGGCACCCGAATGATCAACCGCACACGTTCGGGTTCATCCAGCGGAACCGGACCCAAGACTTCGGCTACTTCGGGCAACTCCAACTCCCCCATCAGTTGATCAATGCCACGCGGCGGACCGTCGAGGGCAGCCACCCGAGAAGTCGGTGGCAGGTGAGCCACCGTGCGCTGCTCGTATTCCGCGTGGGCGAACCCGAGCGGATCCCACCGCACCACAGCTTGGACCGACGCGTGTGCAGGGTCGGCCATGATGACGACATCACCTGTTGGCTTGACCAAACTGGCTGCATTCATCCATCGTCGCAACGCTTCTTCATCCGATCGCAGGTCAACGCGATGCAAGAGTGAATCGCCATCGAGCAACAACGCTGCGCTGTAACCGCCCTCCGCAATGGGTTCAGCACCCGGAGTCGAGACCACGAGCGCGGGCTTGGCGCTCACACGTGACACGACACCTTCGCGTCCGCTGGTAATGACCTGAATGCCAGGAAAAGCCCGCCCGAGCTCCTCAGCGGTTCGACCAGCTCCGGTGCGCACCGCGCGAAGTGCTGAACTGCCACACGCGGCACACACGTGTTGAGCCCGAACCGTTCCACACCAACCACACATCGGGGCCCGACCGGCCCCCGTCAGTCGCAATGGGCCATGACAGTTATCGCAGTGCGCAACTTCACGACAGTTTTGGCAAGCAACGACCGGCAGATATCCGGCTCGCGGAACCTGCACGAGCACCGGCCCGCTTTCTAGAGCTGTTCGCGCTGTTCGCAGCGCAACGCTGGGCAACCGTGCACTGACGGCACCAGGGTCGCGTTCTAATTCGGCATCCGAACCGACGGTGTGGACTCGAGGAGAGAGCGAGCGAACAAATTCTCGATCGGCACTGATTGATCGCGCCCAGCCGCTGCGAACGAGGCGCTCCCCCTCACAGGTCTGAACGCGTCCGATCACCAGCACTCCTGCGGACTCAGCTATGGACCGCATCGCCAACACTTCGCGAACGTGTGGGTAGGGGGCGTGCTGTTCGGCGTGCAGGTCATCACCGTCATCAACGATGACGAACAAACCTGGTTCACACACCGGCGCAAACATGGCCGCCCGGGTTCCCACCACTACCCGGGATTGCCCGCGCAAGATGCTGAGCCAATGCCGATAGCGCTTCGATGGACCCACATCAGCGGTGAGCCGCGTAACGCAGTCAGCGGGCAACGCGGTTTCAAGAGCCTGCACGAAGTGGTCAACATCGCGATGATCGGGCACCACCACAAGAACGGACTTGCCTTGGTCATGAGCGGCACTATCGCGCGTACGCACGACTGCTTGTGCTATTAATTCAGCGATAGACAGGCTCGGTGGCGCGGCAACAACCGCGCGGGATGGCAAACCCTGCGCTAGTTCGTCAAGAAATTGCGCGCCCGCTGTTAAGCGCTCCCAGTGATCGGCTTGATCCAACGAACTGGATTCACGCGCCACGAAAGGCGCTACATCCTCGGCCTCGACTTTGGCGTGACGCGGTGGAATCGCCAACCGCAGCACATCGGCCACGGTCCCCGCATAGTGATCAGCAACTCGTCGAGCGACGTCGGCAATTGCAGGGGTGAGAACCGGCTCATTAGAGACAACGGTGTCGAGAGCTGCGAGTTTGCCCGTGTGCTCGGTGCTGTTGGTGCGTTGCACGATGAAGCCGTTGACTTTTCGTCCAGCAAAACGCACTCTAACTCGCGCCCCAGGAACAGCCGCGGCGTCTAGTGCTTCTGGGACGGCATAGTCAAAGGTGCGATCAAGGTGCGGCAGAGAGACATCAAGCAAGACCTGTGCCACCAAGGGGGCTGGCGTGCTTGCGGACTGCGTCACGAGCCCATCATGCCCGCTCTGCCTGACGCGCAGACTTAGATACCAGCAGCCGACTTCAGGGCGGCTACGCGATCAATGTTTTCCCAGGTAAAGTCAGGCAATTCGCGACCAAAGTGACCGTAGGCCGCCGTGGCTGCGTAGATCGGACGCTTGAGCTTCAGGTCAGCAATGATGGCTGCTGGGCGAAGGTCGAACGCGTTGTGAATCGCATTAGCAATCTGTTCGTCATCAATCACGCCGGTGCCAAAGGTTTCGACGAACAAGCCGACCGGGTGTGCCACACCAATGGCGTACGCGACCTGGACTTCACAACGCTTAGCAAGTTGAGCAGCAACAACGTTCTTGGCTACCCAACGCATCGCGTAGGCCGCGGAACGGTCCACCTTCGATGGGTCCTTGCCCGAGAATGCGCCACCACCGTGACGAGCCATGCCGCCGTAGGTGTCAACGATGATCTTGCGTCCGGTCAATCCAGCGTCACCTTGTGGGCCACCGACAACAAAGCGTCCGGTGGGGTTAACAAACAACTTGTAACCCTCGGTGTCAATGTCGAGCTCAGCCAAGATCGGGTCGACCACGAGTTCACGAATGTCCGGGGTCATGTGGCCGGGAATATCAATGTCGTCCTTGTGCTGGCTTGACACCACCACGGTCTCGACGCGCACTGGACGGTCGCCGTCGTACTCAATGGTTACCTGGGTCTTGCCGTCGGGACGAAGGTAGGACACGTCGCCGCTCTTGCGCACCAACGTCAAGCGCTCGGCCAGGCGCTGAGCCAGCATGATGGGCAAAGGCATCAATTCAGGGGTTTCATCGCAGGCGTAACCAAACATCAAACCTTGGTCGCCAGCGCCTTGCTGGTCCAGCGGGTCCGATGAGCCTTCGCTGCGTTCTTCAACAGCGTCATTAACACCCTGAGCGATGTCAGCGGATTGACTACCAATGGAAACAGAAATTCCGCAGGAGCGACCGTCGAATCCCTTATCCGAGGAGTCGTAGCCAATCTCCAAGACGCGCTCACGAACGATGGCGGGGATATCAACGTATGCCTCCGTGGTGACCTCACCAGCGACGTGCACCAGCCCAGTGGTCAACATGGTTTCCACTGCTACGCGTGACTGACTGTCCTTAGCCAACAGCGCATCAAGGATCGAGTCGCTGATTTGGTCAGCCATCTTGTCCGGGTGACCTTCGGTCACTGATTCAGACGTAAACAGGCGACGACTCATGAAAATCTCCTCGTAAATACAGTGCTTTTTGACTAGGCCCTTGCGGGAGTGATTATCCTAGAGGGGCGCGGCTGAACGCAGAACCCTAGTGTCAAGATCGTCCTGCAACGGTGTCCCATAACGCTTCAGCGATGAGGGCTTTGTCGGCTCGGGGAACATCCAAGATGTAGACCTCATTCGTTGCCGATTCAAAGGCCCCATCGGGGCCGACGTCATTGACCACCAAGACGTCACAGCCCTTGGCTGCCAGCTTCTGCTTTCCGAATTCCAAAACGGAAGTGTCGGCGTCGCCTGTTTCAGCGGCAAAACCGATGATGACTTGTCCGCCCGTCCGGTGCTCGACCAACGCCGACAAGACATCCGTGGTCAGTTCCAGTGCAATGGGATCAGGGGTTCGCGACTTCTTGATCTTGACGTCGGTGGTGGCGACGGGACGAAAATCTGCAACGGCAGCAACCATCACGACAAAATCTGCACCCACCGAATACTGCATCACTTCATCGTGCAGTTCCTGCGCGGAGACCACATCAACGCGCTTGACGCCAGCTGGTGTGGGAAGCGAAACGTTGGCGGCAATGAGTGTCACCTCGGCTCCCCTACGCGCAGCGGCGGCGGCTACTGCAAATCCTTGACGACCAGATGATCGATTACCCAAGAAGCGCACCGGATCAACGTGTTCGCGCGTGCCACCAGCAGAAACAACAACACGTTTGCCAGCAAGGTCTGCAGGATTGCCTTGCAAAGTGGCAACAGCTGCATCAAAGAGTGCTTGCGGCTCGGGCAATCGACCTTTGCCCGAATCTGCACCGGTCAGGCGGCCTTCATCAGGATCGAGGACGATGACCCCGCGGCTACGCAACGTGGCAACGTTGGCTTGGGTGGCTGAGTTTTCCCACATCTCGGTGTGCATCGCCGGCGCCAGGACGATCGGGCAGGTAGCCGTGAGCAACACATTGGTGAGCAAATCGTTGGCCAGCCCGTGGGCCGCGCGGGCCATCAGGTCAGCCGTGGCAGGGGCAACAAAGACCAGGTCTGCTTCACGTCCGACCATCACATGCGGCACGTCATGAGCGTCAGTCCACACATCGGATGCGATGGGATGCCCAGACAGTGCTTCCCAGGTGGCTTTGCCGACAAACTCCAAGGCCGCATGGGTGGGAACTACGCGCACATCAAAGCCACCCTCAGTAAAAAGGCGTAAAAGTTGTGCGACTTTGTAGGCGGCGATGCCACCAGAAACCCCAAGGACGACACTGCGTTGAGTGGTGCTCATGGGGAAGTATTACCCGAGATTAGGCCGGGTCGGCTTCAACAATTTC
>JAPLBW010000119.1:7190-9093 GCA_026392555.1 Actinomycetota bacterium | reverse complement strand
GTCACCTGGGCGATCGTATAAAAGTGCGACATCGAGCACCGGCACGGTAGGGGTCACGGGTGGCAACTAGAGCGTCGAGCTTGCCAGGGATTGCCCCGATCGAATGGCCAATACAGCGGCCACCAATCCCGCAAAGAGCGGGTGCGCAGCAGTGGGCCGGGAACGAAATTCGGGGTGCGCCTGGGTAGCCACGTAGTACGGGTGGACATCGGCCGGAAGCTCAACGAATTCAACCAAGTGACCATCTGGTGAAAGCCCTGAGAAAACCAAGCCAGCTTCTTCCAGCGCGGGGCGATAGGTGTTGTTGACTTCGTAGCGATGGCGATGGCGCTCATCAATGCGGTCCGATCCGTAGGTGCGCTGCACAACGCTGCCGGGAGTAAGGGCGGCTGGGAAAAGGCCCAAGCGCATCGTTGCACCCATGTCGCGTTCGCCGGAGACCACATCGTGCTGGTCGTTCATGGTGGCAATCACCGGCGTTGAGGTTTCGGGATCAAATTCGGCTGAATCGGCTTTCGCCAACCCTGCCACATTACGAGCAAATTCGATGACCATGCATTGCAATCCAAGACACAGGCCCAAAGTCGGGCTCTGGTTTTCGCGCGCATACTTCAAGGCGCCCAATTTGCCCTCGATCCCACGAACACCGAATCCACCGGGAACGCAGATCGCATCGACACCAGCCAACTCTTGGGCAGCCCCAGCCGGTGATTCGCAATCATCGGAAGCAACCCAACGCAGATTCACTCGCGCATCGTTGGCAAAACCGCCAGCGCGTAGCGCTTCAGTGACCGACAGGTAAGCATCGGGAAGGTCAATGTACTTGCCGACTAATGCAATGGTGACCTCATGAGCTGGGTGATGAACAACCCGCAGCAACTCATCCCATGCTGTCCAGTCAACATCGCGGAAGTTCAGTCCCAGTCGTCGCACGACAAATGCATCAATACCTTCTTTGTGGAGCACTTTCGGAATGTCATAGATGCTTGGCGCATCACTGGCTGCAACTACAGCTTCTTCGTCAACGTCACACATCATCGAAACCTTGCGCTTAATGCCATCGGGAACCGGACGGTCAGCGCGCAAGACGATGGCGTCAGGCTGGATTCCGATGTTGCGCAGCGCAGCTACCGAGTGCTGGGTGGGCTTGGTCTTCAGTTCGCCCGATGGCCCGATGTAAGGCAAGAGTGAGACGTGCAGCACGAAGGTGTTGTCGCGGCCAATTTCGTGCCTAACCTGGCGCACAGCCTCAAGAAAGGGCAAGGACTCAATGTCACCTACGGTGCCGCCCACTTCGGTGATGACAACGTCGATTCCTTCGCCACCCATGTCCAAAATGCGCGACTTAATCTCATTGGTGATGTGCGGAATGACCTGCACCGTGTCGCCGAGATATTCACCTCGACGTTCGCGAGCGATCACCGTTGAATACACCTGACCGGTAGTCACGTTGGCCGAACCATGCAAGTTGGTGTTGAGGAATCGCTCGTAGTGTCCGATATCAAGATCGGTTTCGGCGCCGTCATCGGTCACGAAGACTTCCCCATGTTGAAAAGGGTTCATCGTCCCTGGGTCAACATTTAGATAAGGGTCGAGCTTCTGCATCGTCACGCTGAGTCCTCGAGCGGTAAGCAGATTGCCCAGCGAGGAAGCGGTTAAACCCTTACCAAGGGACGAGGCCACTCCACCGGTAACAAAAATGTGCTTGGTGGAATTGGTGGCTGCCAAGATGGGCTCCCGCGGTAAGAACTAGCTGACTTTGCACGATTCAAATGAACCGCCCACGGGATTACAACCTAGCATCCACTCTTCAGGCCAGAACGCGGCACGCAGATGCCCTGCCTATTTCAATGAACTCAGGAACGTCCCGATGGCACCAAAAGTTCCTTCTAAAACATCGCGG
>JAPLBW010000119.1:3851-7173 GCA_026392555.1 Actinomycetota bacterium | reverse complement strand
TAGACGGCGGCGATCCGACCTCGCGCCTTGCCCACTTGCTCGGTCACCGACAGCCGGGCTTGATTACTGGGCGCTTTCCAGGTCTTGACCAGAGCCGAATCCTTTTGCGTGTTCCCCGGGGTCGCAATGACCGTCACCACGGAATTGCCTGCCAAAGCCCCGCCCACGTCACTCAACGTGGTCGCCTGAGCCGAAGGACTGGAGTCAGGTACGACAAAAATCACCAGGTCCGCCTTTTTTGATGGCGTCCCGGTAAGGGTTAGGGCTTGCACTGAGGCCAGGGCATCCACAAACCCTTTTGCCTGTTGGTTGTCCACTCCGACGGCGGCCTTGTTAGCAGTCGAGATGGCATCAGCTAATGCGGCCTGGACTCGAGCGCCCGGTTCACCAGAAACCGCAGTGGTACCAGCTGGAGCAAGTCGCGTAGCCAAATCATCAAGGGAAACTTGTTGTTCTGACGCAATGAATTTGTCGGAAAGGGTCACTCCACCCGTCACTGTTCCGCCAGCTTGCGTAACTGCCTCAGCGAGTTTTGCCGTTGTCTCAGGTTCGATGCCGGGAGCAAGGACGATGACGACTTTGCGCCCCTTCAGCTGGTTAGCGATCAGACTTGATTGTGCGCTGTCGAGGAAGCTGTCTTCGCCAATGATTCGTTGGTCAGCGGCCTTTTCGGCCTGCGTCAACGAGGCCACCTCGGACTTCTTGGCAGCTAATGTTTTACCGAATGGCCCCACGCCCACTAGGACTGTGGCGCCCAAGACAATTCCGACGAGCAACAACGCGACTCCAGCTCCCACAAACCATCGCACCCGGCCCTGCGGAGAGGCAAAGAAGGCAGCCAGCCTTCCCGGCTCGCCCGATTCACGGGTCAAGATTTCCAGCGTGGCCAACGTGACGAGGCGACCGCCACCATCAAGGCGGGCTAACGCTGAACTCGCGGTTTCTTCGCGTGGACGATCCATGAGCGCGACGAGGGATTCATCGACGACTTCAGTTCCGCCAATAACCACCGAGCGAGCGCCGGCGTTAAACAAAATCCACGCTGCGCCTTCGACGATGGACCACTGGTCACTGACCACAACGGCTAACGGCTGATCATCGACACCCTCGTTGGTTTGACGTCGATCCGCATCACCAACAAATGCAATATCAGCGACAACCTTGAGGTCCTTGGCGCCGGCGAGACCGTCCGGCCCAGCGGTGGCCACCACCACGTCAGCAATCGAAGCCGCCAACCTGGCTTGCGCTGGTGTGATCCTGCCGGCGATGAGAAGGACCACGCTCCCGCGCACCGCGTCAATCAATGCGGGATCCGGCTTAACGTCTGCGCCTGACGTGCGTAACAAGGCAACAGTGTCCGACAACAAGGCCTCGGTCCGGGTGCGCACTCCCCCGGACAGTTCCGCACGGGCTGCATCTTCGATCAAAATCGCCACCGTACATAACCGACCCTGCGCAACCACTTTGTCATGTTGCACGAGTGAGTTGCCAGTGATTTCGACTCTTTCGCCATCGCGCAGGAATGAGGCTGAGCTCCCCACCGAATCCACAACGGTCACGCCAGCATCCACCAGCATCATGGGCCCGGTGGCCGGAAAGCGTCCTGAATAACTAGGGCTCACGTTCACCACAGCGCCCACGCCAGAGTTAACGATTGCAGCGGCAAGGGATCGATCCATATCCAAAACATCAAGTACGAGGGCATCTCCGGGCTGGCTGCGCGCGATGGTCTCGTTGACATTGAGCCCAGTGCGCAGCGTGTACCCCTGAACTAACTCGGCTGAAGAGTCAGCCTCTGCCCTACGTCGACCGCGACTCATGCCCTGTCCTGCGCTTTCATCTGTCCAGCTGTCACAAGGAGTTCTTCAGCATGGGCTAATCCGGCTTGCGAATCGGCCAATCCCGCCAGCATTCTGGTGAGTTCGCCGGCCCGCTGTGAACTATCGAGTTCCACGATAGTGGCTCGGCTTGCGTCGTCATCTCGCACAACAACGAAGTGCTGATCAGCAAAGGCAGCGACCTGAGGCAAATGCGTAACGATGACGACCTGTGCTTGCTGACCAAGCCGCGCTAGACGCAAACCGACATCCACCGCTGCGCGTCCGCCTACCCCAGCATCGACTTCATCAAAGACAAAGGTCCCGACCGGATCGGCACCTGCCAATACCACCTCAAGAGCCAGCATCACCCGGGACAGCTCGCCACCCGATGCGCCCTTGTGGAGGGGAACGGGGGTGGTGTCAGCGCGAGGTTGTAACAAGAACGCAACGTCGTCGGCCCCCGTTGGTCCATGCGTTGTTGCGCTCACATCGACCATCAGTGCCGACGACGACATGGCCAAAGCATGCAGTTCCTGCGTGACTGCAGCGGAGAGCTGGTCGGCAGTCTTGGTGCGTTGCCCAGAAATCTTCGCGCTCAATTGGTTGAGCCGGGTCGTCAGCTCATCAATGCGAGCCTGCAGTTGTGCCACCAGTTCATCGCCCTCGGGAGCTGCTACTAATTCCTCTGCAGCAGTTCGCCAGGCAATGACCTCTTCCAATGATTGAGTGGGACCACCAAATCGTCGACACAATTCGGACAACTGGCTGCGACGCTGTTGGATGTGCTCCAAGCGGCCGGGCTCAACGTGAAGGGCAGCCAGATACGCCCGCAACTGCCCCGACACCTCGTCAACCAGGATCAGCAATTCCTGCAGTTGGCTACCGCTGGGCTCCAGAGTCACGTCACGACCAATGACAGCTGACAGCGCTTTGTGCGCGTTGGCTATTGATGACTGCGCGTGACCGGTTGCCTCGTCATCACTGCCCTGTAAGGCAGCCAGCGCGACAGAAGTTGCTTCCACCAACTCATCCACGTTTTCTAGACGCACTGCCTCTTGCTTGAGTTCCGCATCTTCACCCACGCGCGGATTAACAGTGACGATTAACTCCAGACCGAGGACAGCTTCTTCACGACGAACGACCAGCTGGGCTGAATCCTTGGTCGCTTCCAGCAACTGAGCCTGAACACCTTCGCGCTGATTCCAGAGCTCTCGATGTTCAGCGACGCGTTGTTGATGGTCGGAGCCGGCTGATCGATCCAGCAGGTCGCGCTGCAAACTCGCCCGGCGCAACAGCAACTGATCCGATTGCCCATGAATTGCCGTGAGTTCCTCGCCCAATTGGGCCAGTGTCGTAGCCGGCACACTCGCACCGCCCGCAAACGCCCGCGAGCGACCCTCGCTGCTTACCGTGCGACGCAGGACGAGTAGTTCGCCGTCAATTTCCCCGCCCGCCTCAGTCACCCAGTCGACTACCGCGGCGGGCACACCACTCCAAATACC
>JAPLBW010000119.1:0-3845 GCA_026392555.1 Actinomycetota bacterium | reverse complement strand
TCCAAATACCTTCAACCGCAAGACGCTCTCCACTTACCTGCGTCGCCGGAACCTTTCCACCAGCCAACAGGGACAACGCCGTAAGAACCGTGGTCTTTCCGGTCCCGGTTTCACCGGTGAGAACCGTCAGGCCAGGTTTGAGTTCCAAGGCAACGTCGTGAACGATTGCCGAACCGGAAATGCTCAGCTCATCCAGCATGTCAGCCTCGTCCGGTTCCTCGCCAGCCGTTAACTGGCAGATCGAACTTGTCTACGAGACGGTCGGTAAAAGGCGACTGTTGCAAACGAGCCAACGAAATTGATTGTTGACCTCGTCGAACCTCCACGCGCGATCCTGGCGGGAGGTCTACTGATCGACGTCCGTCACAACACAAGACTGCGTCCACACTTGTGGCGAGGACTTCGAGAGCAACAACCGAATCTGGCCCCACAACCAAGGGCCGCGCAAACAGTGCGTGGGCGCTAATGGGGACAACAAGCAAAGCATCGACATTGGGCCAGACGACGGGCCCACCAGCGGAAAATGCATAAGCGGTTGATCCAGTGGGCGTGGCACACACCACGCCATCGCCACCCCAGCGCGACAACGGACGGCCGTCCACTTCCACAATCATTTCCACCATGCGTTCGCGGCCAGCTTTTTCTACCGTCGCTTCGTTGATAGCCCAGCCGCGGGCAATTTCAGATCCATTGCACGTTGCTACGACATCGAGAGTGACCCGCTCCTCCACGCTGTAATCGCCGGCGACCACCTGTGACACCACTTTCGCCGTGTCATTGCCTTCGGCCTCAGCCAAAAAGCCCACATGGCCCAAATTCACACCCAGCAAGGGAACGTGCGCCTGCCGCGTGATCTCAGCAGCACGCAAGAGCGTTCCGTCGCCGCCCAGAACTACCGCCAGGTCTGCATTGGCGTCATCAAGCGAAACGGGCACTACGCCATCGACCGCAAGGTCGGCTGCTTCGTCGGTAAGAGCGCGCACCGTCAGACCTTTGGCCAAGAAAGCCTGCGCCATCTCTCGGGCCGCAAGCAAGGCCACGTCACGCCCGGTATGAGCGATCAAGAGCACACTGGAGGGCACGCGTGTCGGACTCACGACGGACCCTCCTTAATAGCTCGATCAAGTTCGGCGGGATTCAACGCTGGCGCCCCGTGCGCCAACCACAAGAAATACTCCACATTTCCGGCGGGACCGGGCAAGACACTGGCCGTGACTCCCCTGACACCCCAACCTAACGCGAAAGCACTGTCAGCGATGGTACTCACGGCTGCGGCTCGCTGCGCTGAATCGCGCACAACCCCGCCGGTACCCAGCGCTTCTTTGCCCACCTCAAACTGTGGCTTGACCATGGCCACCACATCGGCGGTCAGCGAGCCTGTGGCTTGACCATGACCACCACATCGGCGGTCGTCGAGCAACAACCCACCAAAGCCGGCAACACCAAAGTTAGCGAAATAAACGAGAGGTCAGCCACGACCAGCTCCACCAGGCCACCGATCTGCTCCGGGGTCAAAGTGCGGACGTTGGTTCGATCAACAATCTCGACTCGATCCGAGCTTTGGATCGACCAGGCCAACTGGCCATACCCCACATCTACTGCCACGACGTGCTCAGCGCCTCTGCGCAACAACACATCGGTGAACCCGCCCGTGGATGCGCCCGCATCCAAACATCGCTTTCCAGCAACGACTATGTCGGGCCACGCATCCAGCGCACCTGCAAGTTTGTGTGCTCCGCGCGAGACATAACCCAAGTCTGCTTCATCGGACACCACCACAATGGAAACGTTGTCCTCAACTTGGGTGGCTGGCTTAGTCGCAATGTTCCCCTGGACCTTCACCCGTCCATCAGCGATCAATTCAACAGCCTGCTCACGCGAACGGGCCAAACTCCGGCGAACCAATTCGGCATCTAGCCTGCGTCGAGGCACGACGACACTCTCAGTCTTGGTCGAGTGTGAGCATCGCATCTTGCAGGGCGCGATGAACCTGGGTGAAAACAGCGGGATGATCACTGACCGGCAACTGGTCAAGGTCACGCAGGTCAGCAATGGCTGCATCTACACGAGGATCGCCTGTTTGCACGTCAAGCGGGAGCAAGCCTTGGCTATCCACGGACGCACCGGATTCGGCTGTTTCTGAGATCTCTGGGTTCCACTGGTTCACAGGCTCCACGCTATCTATCTAGTCCGACCACATCAACGACCTGGTCCTCTTGGGCCCACGCCGCAGCCGCTGCACAGCGGACGCCATCAACCCCATCAGCACTTTGACCTTGAGCCCGCGCAGGTGCAGTCACCACGACTACGGAATCCTCTAGGTGGGCAGACCAGCCGCAATGTTCCCACTGCTGCCCCGATCTCACGATGTCGCGAATAAAGACCTGTTCAGTCACCAGCCCTTGCAAGTCAGCGGCTATCAGGTCAGGGCGCTGGCCTACCGGTGCTAGGACCGCATGCTTGGCCGAACAAATGCCAGATAAGACCAACAACCTGGTCAACCCCGCATTGATGGCTCCGGCAATGTCGGTGTCCAACCGATCACCAATCACCAACGCGTTCTTGGCTTCAAAGCGATCAATTGCGTTGCGGTACAACGTCGGTTCGGGTTTGCCCGCGACCAGCGGGGTCACGCCACTGGCTTCTTGTACCGCGGCGACAAAGGCACCACTTCCTGGGGCGATGCCTCGAGGTGTAGGAAAGGTGCGGTCAGCGTTCGTGGCAACGAACAAGGCACCGGCAGCCACCGCGTAAGTAGCCTCAGCCAGATCTCGCCAGGAGATATCTGGGCCAAATCCCATCAGGATCGCCACAGCTTCTGGACTTGAGGGTGCCACCGCACGCAACCCTGCGGCTTCCACGGAAGCGCTGACCCCTACGCCTCCCACAATGCCAATGGCCGCACCAGCCGGCAGTCGATGCGCCAACAGATCGGCCGCTGCCATTGCCGACGTCACCACGTCCTCGTCTTGCACATCGATTCCAAGGGAACGCAAATGGTCGGCCACCTGCGAAGCGGGCCGACCGGCGTTATTGGTTACGAACGCCGTGCGCAATCCCAAACGATGGCTCTGTGCGATGGCATCCACAGAGCCAGGAACAGCATCTGGTCCGACATAGACCACACCATCGAGGTCAATCAAGGCCAGATCAAAAAACTCTGCCAGCACTGCCATCACGCACGCTCGCTTCGCAAGCGATCATGCAGTTGAGCCAACACACTGGCGTAGTCGCGCAAGTCTGGGCGCACGGCAACAGCCTTGGCTTGGTAGTCGATGGCTTCAGTTACCCGATCCACGCCCGCCAGACAGCGTGCAATAGCGATGAGGGCTACGTGATCATCAGTGGTGCGGGCCACCAACGATTCACAGTGCGGCAAGGCCCGAGAAAATTCGCCATTGTCGAGAAGTGCTGCGCTCAGCGCCGCGCGATAGGTGGGGTCTGGATCTGCCCCTACCGCCGCATCGAGGAACTCAACAGCCCGCTCACACTCCCCGGCGTCATGGCTTTCAATGCCGGCCAAATACCACGTCAGTGCATCTGACGAGAGTGACATGAAACGACCCTTATCGACGAAGTGAAGACCCCATCATGTCGGATTGGACTTCAGGATGCGACTAGCTACCGCAATTTCCAAGTCCCAGCGACTACTGGGAATGGTGCCGGCTCGCCAGAACCGACGCCTCATCTGGCCTTCGATACTGACCACATCACCGATCCGCCAACTCCCAGCTTTGCGGCGCAGTGCAGCTGTCCATGCCGAACAGTCAAAAACGTCGCTACGACCATCGGCACGTGGAACGACAACGCGAACGGAGATCACTTGCGAACCGCTGGGCAAGGTG
>JAPLBW010000073.1 GCA_026392555.1 Actinomycetota bacterium | reverse complement strand
ACCAAGCCGGTCGGGACGCCACTAAACCCACCACCGTGCGCCTGAATTGCATCGATCTCATCGACCGTGCCTTGCAAGATTCCCGACAGCGGGAGGTAGTCCTCACTGGCACGACGTTCGGTCACTTCGTACACAGCAGCTTGCGCTTGGTCCACCACGTCGTCGACCTCGGTGCCATCAGCGGCATACCCCATTTGCACGATGCGTGTGCCCGCTTCCACAAGTCGGCGCAAAATCGCACGCTCGCGAACAATGCGCGCGTAGTAACCAGCATTGGCAGCGGTGGGAACAGAGGAAACAAGAGTGTGTAAGTACGGGGCACCACCGATGCGCGCGAGTTCGCCGCTGGTGGTTAAGCGGCCAGCAACAGTGACAGCGTCAGCCGGTTCACCACGACCATAAAGGTCAAGAATTGTGTCAAAAATTGTCTCGTGAGCTGGCTTATAAAAGTCGGTACTGCGCACCACTTCGACCACGTCAGCAATCGCATCCTTGCTGAGTAACATGCCACCCAAGACCGACTGTTCAGCAGCCACGTCTTGCGGCGGTGTGCGCTCCAAACTGGGACCTGCCAACGGCGTGACTTCGGCCAAACTCATGGATTCCCGCCTCTCATGGGTCATGTGCGTGCGTTCTCCAGACCATTTTGGGCCTGGTAACTGACAGTGTGCGGGGCGCTGATGTTCAGACCAAATCTGTCTGTGGACGAACCTGTGGATAAGCAGTGGATAGACCTGGGGAGAGTGGCAAAGAACTGGGGAGCGCCTTGTGGAGCCTGAAATTTTTTTCCCCGCTGATCCCGCCCCAGGCTGGGCTGGGGACAGCCATTTTCTGTGGATAAAAAGTTTTTGCCGGCCCCCACGAGGTAGGGACCGGCAAAAACTGACGAACAGGAGAGACCTAGTGGGCAGCCACCGTGATGGCTTGTTCCACGGTCACTTCGGAGTGGAGCTTGATCGACACCGTGTGGTTGCCGACGGTCTTGATAGCGGTAGCAATGGAGATGCTGCGCTTATCCAAGTCCGGGCCACCAGATTCGATGATGGCGGCAGCAACGTCCGTTGTCGTTACTGAGCCGAACAGGCGACCGGCGTCACCTGCATTGGTGCGCAAAACAACGGTGATTCCGCCCAGTTGCGCTTTGACATCGTTGGCGTGATCGAGGTCGCGAATTTCGCGAGCTGACCGCGCACGCTTGATCTGCACGATCTGCTTTTCGCCACCGCGAGTCCAGCGCAATGCCAAGCCACGAGGAACGAGGAAGTTGCGGCCGTAGCCGTCCTTGACCTCGACAACGTCGCCAGGTGCACCAAGACCGGTGACCTCTTGAGTGAGAATGAGTTTCATGTTGATGTCCTAACTCAGCGCGCTGATGAGGTGTAGGGAAGCAGAGCCATTTCGCGAGCGTTCTTAATCGCCTTGGCGAGTTGACGCTGTTGTTGCACGGTCACACCAGTGACACGACGTGCACGGATCTTGCCGCGGTCTGAGATAAACTTGCGCAGCAATGCGGTGTCTTTGTAGTCGATGTACTCGACCTTCGCAGCCTTGAGCGGATTGCTCTTCTTCTTGGGCTTACGAAGCGGAGCTTTGTTTGATGGCTTCATAGCAATTCTTCCTAGTGAGTGAGATTAGAAGGGGGGTTCTTCGGCGGCTGGGGCTCCCCAACCACCATCGCCGCCACCAGAGGGGGCAGGCGTGGCCCAGGGATCGTCCGCGGGGGCAGAAGCAGCGTTGCCGCCACCAAATCCACCCTCGCCGCGAGAGACGCGCGTGACCTTGGCGGTTGCATTGCGCAACACCGGGCCGACATCATCGACTTCGCATTCAACCGAGGTGCCCTTGGAGCCATCGTTAGCCACGTACTGGCGCACCTTGAGGCGACCAGTGACCATGACGCGCATGCCCTTAGTCAAAGACTCTGCAACGTTCTCGGCGTATTGACGCCACACACTGCAACGAAGGAAAACGGTGTCGCCGTCTTTCCATTCGTTGGATGCCTTGTCAAACGCGCGCGAAGTTGAAGCAACGGTGAAGTTGACAACTGCTAGTCCGTTTGCGGTGAACCGCAATTCGGGGTCAGCAGCAGTGAGGTTGCCCACGACCGTGATTTGAACATCACCTTGTGCCATGGTGCTACCTACTTCGCATCCGGACGAAGAACCTTGGTACGCAGAACCGATTCGTTGAGATTGAGCTGACGGTCCAGCTCCTTCACAGCGGCTGGTTCACACGTCATGTCAATAACGGCATAGATGCCATCTGACTTCTTCTGGATCTCGTAGGCCAAACGACGACGACCCCAGATGTCAACGTTGTCGACATTGCCACCGGATTGCCGGACGACATTGAGGAACGTATCCAGTGAAGGAGCGACAGTGCGCTCTTCCAGATCGGGGTCGAGAATGACCATCATTTCGTAACGACGCATAAATTAACCCACCTCCTTTGGACTAATCGGCCACGGTCGATCCGTGGCAGGAGGGCACCTGCGTCGTAGCAGGAACCTCAAACAGTACCAATGTCCCTTGATCCGCTAGGCACAAGGTCTAGTCTGGGGGGATACCGCACGCCTACAGGAGTTGAGATGTCACAGGTATCAACCACGTCCCCCACTCAGACCAAAACACGGGGCAATGGGATCGCGTTCATTTGTCTGGTTCTAGGCGTGATTACCGTCGGGTTGGCGGTGGGCGAGAGCTTTGACATCCCAGCTAGCGCCCACTGGGCAGGCGTGGTGCTTGGCGCCTTGGGCTTCCTTATCTCCATGTACGCCCAAATGACCTCTACCACCACCCGTGAGCGCTGGATTTTGATGCCTGGTTGGATCCTGTCGGGCACCTTCGCGGCCGTGAACTTCTGGTTCGCCATCAATTGAGCCTCTCTCCTAGGCTGACCTCATGAGGATCGGCTCGCATGTAGACCAGCTCAACCCTGTTGCAGATGCCCTCGAGCGTGGCGCGGAAGTTGTTCAGATTTTTCTTGGTGATCCACAAAAGTGGACTAAACCCAGCGTCGCTTTTGACGGTGGTGCATCGGCGCTGAAGGCAAGCCTTGAAACAGCCAACGTCCAACTCTTTGTGCATTCGCCCTACATCATCAATGTCGCGTCGACAAATAACCGGATACGTATTCCGTCCCGCAAGCTGTTGCAGCAAACCGTTGACCTCGCCAGCGAGTGTGGCGCCAGTGGCGTGATCGTCCATGGTGGCCACGTCACCAAAGATGACGATCCTGCAGTGGGATTTGATAACTGGCGCAAAGCCTTCGAAGGCCTAGACCAAAAGGTTCCTGTGCTGATCGAAAACACGGCCGGTGGGGATCGAGCGATGGCACGCAGACTCGAAGCCATCGACCAGCTCTGGACTGCTCTGGATGGTCATGATGTCGGTTTTTGCCTGGACACATGCCACGCCTGGGCTGGTGGCATTGAACTGGTCAACGCGGTTGACCGCATCAAGGCGATCACCGGTCGTATCGACCTGATTCACGCTAATAACTCGCGTGATGGCTTTGATTCTGGTCGCGACCGTCACGACAACTTTTCTTCCGGCACCATTGATTCCCAAGCCATCGTTGAAGTGATCAAGTCAGCAAACTGCCCCACCGTGTGTGAAACACCAGGCGGGGCAGAAGGCCATATTGCAGATATTGAGTTCTTGCGTTCACACGTGTAGCGCTTTATCCAAAGCGTCCGTGTACGTAATCAAAGGTGCGTGGGTCTGACGGCTCGTCAAACATCGCTTCGGTGGGGCCATATTCCACGATGACGCCAGGTGTTCCTTGTGCGGCGAGGAAGAACGCACACTGTTCAGACACGCGCTGTGCTTGTTGCATGTTGTGAGTCACGATGACAATCGTGACTTCCTCAACGAGTTCACGAATGGTCTGCTCAATGCGGCGCGTCGACGTGGGGTCAAGGGCCGAGCACGGCTCGTCCATGAGCAACACCTGCGGGCGAACTGCCAATGAACGTGCGATACACAACCGCTGCTGCTGACCACCAGAGAGGGCGCCGCCGGGTTGACGCAAACGGTCCTTCGTTTCTTTCCACAAACCGGCTTTGGTCAGACACTCTTCGACCAGCGCGTCTCTTTCATCGCGGTGGGCCTTGGTGCCGGTGAGCTTCAGGCCGGCCAGCACGTTGTCGTAGATGGACATCGCGGGGAACGGGTTGGGCTTTTGGAACACCATTCCGACTTGGCGACGTGCATCGGTCAAGCGACGCTCGGGCGAGTACAGGTCGTCGCCATCCAGCAGCACTTGGCCAGCAAAGCTGGCGCTAGGAATCAGTTCGTGCATACGATTCAAAGTGCGCAAGAACGTTGACTTGCCACAACCGGATGGACCAATCAGTGCGGTGACCTGGCCAGCGGGCATGGTCAAGGACACTCGGTCCAGGACCTTGTTGGTGCCAAACCAAGCAGACACTGACTGAGCAGTGAGCGTGCCTTCAGTTTTGACCGCCAAACCACCGTTGTGCTGACCAGTGGGCTGCTCAGTCACGATCGGCACAGCAGCGGTGTCAACCACACTCGGTGAAACATCCATTGTCGTCAACTTTCTGTTGGCTTACAAAACATTGGGTAGGAGACGAGTGACCTGTTCACTCATCGACAGCGTCACGAACAAGATCAACGGCAAACCCACAACCCAGGCTTGCACTTTGCCCCAACGAACAGCGGCAACCACGATGGCGATCACCACAACGGCCAGAACTTGCAGCCACAGGGCGACTGCAATCCAGGCACCTGATTCGCCACCAAAAGCGCGCTCAGCTTTAGCGAGTGAACTTTGGCTCAACACTTGCGTCGGCGTGGCCTGGACCGGCGACGTCAAGTCCGCATCAACAAACAAGGCCTTGCTTGGCACAAAAGGCGTTCCAGCCGCTGATACCAAGGTGAGTCGACTGGCCGGG
>JAPLBW010000079.1 GCA_026392555.1 Actinomycetota bacterium | reverse complement strand
CTGAGATGCCTCACGGTGGCTTCAAGCACTCGGGCTATGGCAAGGATCTGTCCATGTACGGATTCGAGGACTACACGCGCATTAAGCACGTCATGGCCAACATCGAGCCCTAAAGGACGTGGTTCCGTGCCTTCCAGCAATGCAACTGCGGGTCATCCGTCGCTGGCGGGCGTAAAAAATCTTTCGTTTTGGCTCGACAATGCGAGTAGGCCGAAGCCCTTGCCTGCGCTTGACGGTGATCTAGAAACCGATCTCTTGGTCATCGGTGGGGGCTTCACCGGATTGTGGACTGCGCTGTTAGCGAAGCAGGCCGACTCACAGCGCGACGTTGTTGTGTTAGAAGGCGGAAGTGTGGGCTGGGCAGCATCAGGTCGCAACGGTGGTTTTGTCTCGGCCAGTTTGACTCATGGTTTTCGCAATGGGCTTGACCGCTTCCCTGATGAACTAGAAACCTTGATTCGCTTAGGCCAAGAAAACTTAGAGGCGATCGAACAAACCATTGCCGAATTCGGAATTGACTGTGACTGGCAGCGATCCGGCGAACTCGATGTGGCAGTGGAGCCTTGGCAGGTAGATGGTCTGGAAGAAACCGCTGAGTTGATGAGTGCACGAGGAATGCATGTTGAGTTTCTTGAACGAGAGCAGGTGCGAGCGCACCTTGATTCTCCGACGTACTTAGCGGGCTTACTCGAACCTGATGCAGTCGCGACCGTTGATCCGGCCCGGCTGGTGTGGGGACTGCGCGATGCTTGCCTCTCGCTGGGGGTGCGCATCTTTGAACAAACTCCCGCGACTGCATTGAAGGCCACCCCGACTGGCATGCAAGCCACGACAGCAACGGGAGTCGTGACTGCGTCACGCGTGGCATTAGCGTCAAATATTTTCCGCCCTTTGCTGCAACGCATCTCTCACTACGTGGTTCCGGTCTATGACTACGTGCTCATGACCGAACCGCTGACCGATGAACAACTCGCGAGTATCGGTTGGAATGGTCGCGAGGGTGTAGGAGATGCTGGCAATCAATTCCACTATTACCGGTTGAGTGCAGACAATCGAATTCTGTGGGGTGGTTATGACGCCGTGTATTACTTCGGCGGGAAGGTGAATGCGCGCTATGACGAGCGCGCCGAAACCTTTGACGCGTTGGCTCATCAATTCTTTGACACCTTCCCGCAATTAGAAGGTCTGAAATTCACTCATGCCTGGGGTGGCGCGATTGATACCTGCAGTCGATTCACTGCCTTTTGGGGAACAGCGTTTAAGGGGAAGGTCGCCTATGTCGCGGGTTACACCGGTCTGGGAGTTGGGGCCACGCGCTTTGGTGCACAGGTGATGCTGGATCTGCTCGGTGGAATAGACAACGAACGCACCAGGTTAAAGATGGTGCAGACCAAACCCGTTCCCTTCCCGCCCGAACCGGTTCGATTTGCCGGGATTGAACTTACGCGGCGATCGATCGCCTTGGCTGATCGCCGCGAAGGCAAGCGCAATTTATGGTTGCGTACGCTAGACAAAGCAGGATTAGGGTTTGACTCATGACAGGAGACACGTCGTGTCCACCGCAATAACCCACTGGATCAATGGCCAGTCCTACTCCGGTGAAAGCCAGCGCACTGCCAACGTTTTCGATCCTGCCACCGGCAAAGTCAGTGGTGTTGTCGACCTTGCCTCCACGACCGTAGTCAACGAAGCAGCGGAAGCAGCGCAAGCTGCCTTCGTGTCGTGGAGCCAAACCTCACTTGCCTGGCGTGCGCAGGTTCTGTTTGCTTTTCGGGAAATCTTGAATGCTCGCAAGGATGAAGTCGCGGCAGCCATTACAGCTGAGCACGGCAAAGTCCTTAGCGACGCGTTCGGTGAAGTCACCCGAGGCTTGGAAGTCGTTGAATTTGCCTGCGGCATTCCACACTTGCTGAAGGGCAGCTTCTCGGAGAACGTTTCCACGAATGTGGATTCCTTCTCCATCCGCCAGCCCTTGGGCGTGACGGCGATCATTTCTCCTTTCAACTTCCCAGCCATGGTTCCGATGTGGTTCTTCCCGCTCGCCATTGCTGCCGGAAACGCTGTGATCCTCAAGCCCAGTGAAAAAGATCCGTCGGCCTCGCTGCTGTTAGCGCACATGTGGAAAGAAGCTGGACTACCTGATGGTGTGTTCAACGTCGTGCACGGCGACAAGGAGTCCGTCGACGCATTGCTCACCCACGCGGATGTGAAATCCATTTCTTTTGTTGGGTCCACCCCGATTGCACGTTACGTCTACGAAACCGGAACGGCACATGGCAAGCGAGTCCAAGCTCTAGGTGGAGCGAAGAACCATATGGTGGTATTGCCTGATGCCAACCTCGATCTAGCTGCTGATGCCGCGGTAAATGCCGGCTTTGGTTCGGCAGGAGAACGGTGCATGGCCATTTCTGCGCTCGTGGCCGTGGAGCCGGTTGCTGACGCGCTGATCGCCAAGATTGTTGCGCGGATGAATTCCCTGGTCACCGGTGACGGTCGTCGTTCATGCGACATGGGACCGCTGGTGACAGGTGAACATCGCGACAAGGTCGCTAGCTACGTTCAAGCCGGTGTTGATGCGGGCGCCACAATTGTCGTTGATGGTCGTGAACCCACCGTCGATGGTGAACCTGGCGGCTTCTGGCTCGGGCCAACGCTGTTTGATCACGTGAGCCCCGACATGACGATCTACACGGATGAAATCTTTGGCCCAGTTTTGGCCGTTTTGCGCGTTCCCACGTATGAGGCCGCCTTGGAGCTCGTCAATTCCAATCCGTATGGCAATGGCACAGCAATCTTCACCAATGATGGGGGAGCAGCCCGCCGTTACCAACACGATGTGGAAGTCGTCATGGTCGGCATTAACGTCTCCTTTGGTGGCTGGAAAGCCTCACTCTTTGGTGACTCTCATGCCCACGGCATGGATGGAGTGCACTTCTTTACGCGCGGCAAGGTCATTACGTCACGATGGTTGGACCCAAGCCATGGTGGGATCAACTTAGGCTTCCCGCAAAACGACTAACTCACGTTGAGCAAATGAATAGGTTGGCACCATGACTCGATACGGCGGACAGTACGGACCTGACATCACTTTCCTGGGTGTGGACAAGTGCGACCTTGATGAGCCTGCGAGTTATGCCCTAGCTGACGTGGTGATCGTGGGTGCGCCCTTCGACGGCGGAACGTCCTATCGCTCCGGTGCTCGCATGGGGCCACAAGCTATTCGTATGACCGACTACTTGCCGCATGATGGTTCGCGCCCTTCGCTGGCGATGCGTGTTGATGGATTGCAAGACATGCGTGTGGTGGACGCCGGCGACGTCGAAATGTTCTCCGGTGATGCTGCGGCCTCCTGCGCAGCGTTGGAAACGCAGGTCCAAAAAATTGCTGAGGCTGGTGCAATTCCGATCATTCTTGGTGGCGACCACACGATCACCTGGCCCGACGTCACCGCGGTGGCTCGAGCCCGCGGCTGGGGTCGAGTCGGTGTTCTGCATTTTGATGCCCATGCCGATACCGGGGATATCGAGTTCGGATCGCTGATTGGCCACGGCCAGCCCATGCGCCGCCTAATCGAATCCGGTGCAGCGCGAGGTGACCGCTTCTTGCAAATTGGGCTGCGCGGATATTGGCCACCTCCGCAGACGTTGGACTGGATGGCTCAGCAGGGCATGCGTTCGTATGAGATGTCAGAGATTGGCGCGCGTGGGTTGAACGAATGTTTGACCGAGGCTTTCGCCATCGCCATGGATGAATGTGATGGCGTGTTCTTGTCGGTTGACGTTGACGTGTGTGATCCCGCTCATGCGCCAGGTACCGGCACTCCAGAACCTGGTGGCTTAACCGCCCGCGAACTACTTGATGCCGTTCGCCGTATCTGTATTGAACTTCCCGTCTTGGGAATGGATGTGGTGGAAGTTAGTCCGCCCTACGACCACGCCGACATCACTGCTGCGTTGGGAAACCGGGTCGTGCTCGAAGCGATCAGCGCGATTGCTCGCCGCCGCAAGGATCAACGTGATGGAACGCAATGGGATCCGGCCCAACCACTGTTGGCGGACCGGATCCCAGGCGAATAGTTACTGCTAAAAGATATCTACCCTTTCCGTGGCAAGCAGGAAGCTTTCAAGCTCTTCACCTGAGCGCTTCGGCAACGTTTCGCCGCGGAAGAACTTCGGCATGGCGATCCAGGTGATGATCATCAGGACCACACCCAGCAAGAGGGCTCCAAGGCCGGTCATGGCGATACCGCCGATTTCCCAACCCAGGCCAGGCACGGTCCAAAATGTGGTGGAGTCCGCATCGGGTCCGACTAGCCAGTAGTTGTGCAGGGCCTGCAAGAACGCTGCCAGCAAAATCAGTCCGCCGAGCAGCGGCAGTACACCGCGTTGAACGAAATTGCGTGGTGACTTAAATACTGAGTGTCGGTAGAAGACCGGGCAGGTAAACCCAACCATTCCGAAGTAGAACGCGATCAGCAAACCGATGGATGCGATCGTGTCGGCTAAGACGTTGCCGTTGAACCAAGTGAGTCCGACGTAGAAAATAATCGAAACCAGACCCATGCCGATCGTGGCCCACGTGGGAGTCATGTACTTGGAGATGCCCGCAAATTTCTTGGGCACAGCCTGGTGGAATCCCATGGAGAACACGGTGCGAGCGGTCGGCAAGATCGTGGTCAACGTCGATGCGGCAGCAGAGCTAAGCACCATGAGGATCAAGATGTGAACACCAATATTGGCGAACGTGGAATCGCCAAACACGGCGCGAGCCAGGACAGCGAAGACGTCCGTAGCATTTTCTTCATTACCCAGACCAATGCCTTCTTCCGAGACACCGGCGATGGCTTGCGAAGAGACAGTGACCAAAATGTAGGTGGCGAGCAGAACGCACACTGCGATGACACCTGCTTTACCCGGCGTCTTGCGTGGGTTCTTGGTCTCTTCGTTGACCGACAGCGCAGTGTCAAAGCCCCAGTAGATAAAGACGGCCAGCAGGAGTGCAGAGGCTAAGGAGTCAAAGCTGTCAATCTGGAATGGGTTAAACCACGACC
>JAPLBW010000194.1 GCA_026392555.1 Actinomycetota bacterium | reverse complement strand
GCCGTGACCAGCGCCGCTCGACTTGTGCGCACTACGCGACGGGCTGCTGGATTAACGCAATCTGATCTAGCGAGCCGTGCCCATGACCATCAACCAGCAATTTCGGCAATCGAATCGGGCCTGCGAGATGCAGGTATCGGCTTGGTTCAAAAACTTCTTCACGCGACTGATCACACCGTCATCGCTTTGCCTACTTCGTCTCGCCCCGTAAACGAAGCAGCCGATGCAATCTATGTGGCCCTACGCGATGGTGACAGCGAGCTGGCTTTGCGTGAGGTTGTTCAGCTCTCTGATGATCTGCAACGTGAGTCGGGATCTATTCGCGTTGCATTAACGGCTTGCCCTCCGCCATCGACCGGGGACCACCGATTCGATGCTTTAGTCGCTTCGGTGGTTGATTATTGGCTAGCCCAGGAGCAACTCCCACGCGCGCAATGGCTCTTGAAGCCGGATCTGTTTTTGACTCAACCCTGGTTCATTGATGACTTGACCGAACTTCATCAGCATGCGAAGGAAAGTACCGATCCGGCCTTTTCAGCCCGGAATGTCTTTGTAGATATAGCTTTTCTGGCCAGCGTGTAGTGCAAACACTGACCCACCGTGATGTTCAAGAACTGCTGCGTGAGCTTGCTGAACGCTTGAATGCCAGTGGTGTGACAGCTCAGATAAACATCATCGGCGGTGCAGCAGTTGGCTTTTACGTCAAGAGATCGGCCACTCTTGATATTGATGCAACATTTAGACCATCGGGTGAAATCAGTGAAGTTGTACATGTCATGGCTCGCGAACGAGGCTTGCCCGAAGACTGGCTCAATGAGCGGGCAAAAGGTTTCATTCCATTTAATAATCAAGATGAATTCGAGATGGTTCTTGAGCAGGGGACCGTAACGATCAGCATCGCTCAACCGCGACTTCTTTTGGCCATGAAGTTACGAGCAAATAGAGGTCCTCGAGACGTGCCGGATGTTTTAGCGTTGATTGCGGTGTGTGGCCTGCGCAGTTATGAGCAGGTTGCTCGGCTCTATGAGGACTATCACGCCCAGGAAGTCATGGCATATCCGATGGAAATGCGAGTGCGGGACTACTTCAGCCCTGGTGAGGGCTAGGGCTAGAGCCTCTTGACGGCAGTGTCAGGGGTGGGGTTTACTGTTCAATCTATTCGAACACCTGTTCTAATCAGGGGCTCGAAAGTTCAACAATCTAGGGATGTCCACGGGTTCCCCCACCCAGTCGGGCCCTAGGTGTGGTGCGGTCTCGCAGCCCGCATCACTGTGGCGATCAGCCCAGCTGCCGGTCTTTGACCCCCGGCGCTGGTTGAGCCGGTCTGAGGACGGTGTGTGCGGGGAAGGCCGCACCTGAATCAGACCGGCTGATCGCCGCCAACCCAGCAGCACGCAGGTATCACGAGCAGCGCAACTAGTCGATGGTTTCTTGTTTGGAGTGAGGGCACATGCGAGTCGAAGTGATTGAAGTGCAATGCCGCGAAGGCGTGCCGGTGCAGTTTCATCGGCCAGCATCACGAGCGCGCGCTAGTCGCCGGTATCGAGTGCGTGCCGTTTTAGGTTTTTGGGTCGAAGGCACCGCATGGTGGAGGTCCAAAGCAGTGCGGGCAGTCCTTGGGCGCGAATCGCATGAAAGCATCGACACCACCCCTGAACTTGATCGCACTATTTGGCGCGTAGAAGCTCGCGCTGGTGAACAAGCGCAAGTGGGTGTCTACGACTTAGTGCGCGATGGTGACGGAGCATGGTCACTCGCGCGCGCGGCTGATTAGTGGCCACCGCTCAAGACCAACCGTTCACTCATCTGCGAGTAGCTTCTGGTTGGTCCATGAAGCACGGTGCATCGCATCCACTCGAACTCGTAGAACGTGCCGCATCGTTAGGTCAACCCGCATTAGGGCTGACTGATCGCGATGGTGTGTATGGCGCAGTCAAGTTCGTCTTGGCTTGTCAAAAAGTCGGTATTTCCCCGATTTTAGGCGTGGATTTGGCCTTTTCGGGCTCACTAACTAGTTCGGGCATTCCTGCACAACGCGGTGTTGCGCGCACTCCAGCTCGCGGTGGTGCCTTCGTAGATGCGCGATTGCCTCGCGTGAGTTTTCTGGCTCAAGGCGCGGCTGGTTGGGCGCAAGTGTGTCGACTAGTCAGCGCCGCACATACCGAACGCGGGAATCCGGTATTGACCTGGGAAAAAATTGAGGAAGTCATGACCGGCGATCCTGCGGTCGTGGTGTTGCTTGGTCCGGATTCTTTAGTCGGTTCGGCATTGATTCATAAACGCGAACAGCAAGCGCGGACAGAGTTAGCGCGCTGGAAATCCCTTTTTGGCAGCGAACAGCTGCGCATGGAGTTGATTTCGCACCGAGCCAATGATCGCGAGCCGCGCGCAGTGTCTCGTTCAACAGCACTTGCGGCGCGGATGTTGCGATGCGCTGTTGATGAACACATCACGCCGGTGCTGACCAATGCGGTGCGGCATGCTCGCCCAGAACAAGGACGAGTGGTCGATGTTCTTGATGCTGCTCGACGGCTCGTGATGCTCAATGAGCGCCATCTTGACCGGGTTAACTCCAATGGGCACCTGGCCGGTAGTCAGCACATGGCCGAAATCGCCCACGAAATCGCTGATCGGGCCGCCGTGGGCTCAACCCAGCTGGTGGCTAACCGCCTATTAGCGGTCACTGATGAATTGGCGCGCGGTTGTGTGCTCGATCCACAAGCCGACCTGGGGTTAGGGCAAGCGCACTTGCCAGAAGCACCCGCGGGGGTGAACCAAGTGTTGCGCCAGCGCTGTGAAGCCGGACTGAGTCGTCGCGGGTTCACTCATGGCGATCGCGTGGTTACTGAGCGCTTAGACGTTGAGCTAGGCGTGATTGAACACTTGGGATTCGCGTCGTACTTCCTGACGGTGGCCGACATCGTCAAGATGATTCGCGGTCTAGGAATTCGTGTTGCCGCTCGTGGTTCGGGTGCTGGCAGTTTGGTCAATCACTTACTCGATGTCTCTGGCGTGGACCCCATTGCGCACGGATTGCTCTTTGAACGCTTCTTGTCGCCGTTGCGTGTGCAGTTGCCTGACATTGACCTTGATGTTGAATCTGCCCGACGACTTGAGATCTATCAACACATCTTTGATAAGTACGGCGCGCAACGCGTGGCCTGCGTGGCCATGACCGACACCTATCGCGTTCGACATGCCATTCGCGATGTTGGCAGTGCGCTAGGCATGGAAAGTGGGGAAATTTCCCGATTTGCCAAGGTTTTCCCACATATCAAGGCCCGGGATATCCGCTCAGCGCTCGAGAATATTCCCGAACTGCGCGAGGGTGGTTTTGGAAAGTCCTCAAGCCGAATGGCGTTGGTGCTGGACTTAGTTGAGGAACTCGACGGCTTACCTCGGCACACCGCGATGCATCCGTGCGGAATCGTGTTGTCCAACCTGTCGTTACTTGATCGCACACCGGTGGAACCCAGTTCAGCCGGTTTTGCCATGAGCCAGTTTGATAAAGACGATGTTGAGGAATTGGGGTTGCTCAAGCTTGATGTGCTCGGTGTGCGGATGCAGTCAGCGATGTCTTATGCACTCGATGAGATTGAGCGCGTCGAGGATGTTCGCATCGAACTCGACAATGGGGCACAGGTTGCCTTAACCGATGAACCCACCTTTGAGTTGATTCGTTCCACTCGCACCTTGGGATGTTTTCAGATCGAATCCCCAGGCCAGCGTGAACTGTTAGGTAAGTTCGCGCCCGAAACCTTTGACGATTTGATCATC
The DNA here is from genome assembly GCA_026392555.1 of Actinomycetota bacterium. Lineage (GTDB taxonomy): Bacteria > Actinomycetota > Actinomycetes > UBA12327 > UBA12327 > AcAMD-2. Next base: position 215 of record JAPLBW010000194.1, on the reverse strand, counting down.
GACATCTCCTTGTTTCGCCCCGGACCGGTGGCCTCAGACATGATCACGCCGTTCCTACAGGCCAGGCAGGGCTGGGCTCCGGCGGTTTATCTGCACCCGGACCTGCGCCCGATCCTTGAGGCCACGTGCGGGGTAGTGGTCTTTCACGAACAGGTCTTGCGCATCGTGTCGCTGTTTGCCGGCGTGAGCTTGGCGCGGGCCGATGAAGTGCGTCG
>JAPLBW010000146.1 GCA_026392555.1 Actinomycetota bacterium | reverse complement strand
GCACTGAGGACCACGATGGAAGTTGTTGACCACTGCGGACGGTCGGGCAATCTGACCAGGCCAATCACCACAATGGGTGCAGTGGTAACAAGTGCGACACCGGCGACCAGTCGAGTGCGTCGCCAAAACCACACACTCGGCTTCATCGGCAGACCAGCCAGCCACAGGGCGCCTGGTCCGTCCAAACAAAATGCGTTGATGCCAAAGAGCAGTGCGCTACCGGCCGCAATCAGACCAGGAAGTAGGGCCATCAGTGAGAGTTGACTTCCGGCAAGCCACACGGCAACGGCAGGGATCGCTGCTAACAAGACCAGGCCTCGGCGAATGGACGGACTGCGCCACAAACCTGCGCGATCCATGCGCGCTGCCATCTTTTGTGGATCCATTCCCCGTGTGGGGCGATGCGCACGAACCGAGGATGACGTGCGTTCCCACGCTTGGTGTGGTTGACGCAAAGCCCACCGACAACTCAGTAGGGACAGTACGAAAAAGCCAGCGGTCAAGACGGCCAGAAGGGCGGTGCGCTCTAACCAGCGTGAGTAATTGCCTTGGCTTGGGCCCAGTGCGGCAACAACGACCCACAGCGTGGGGCTTTTGTCCAAAAAGCCCGTCAGAGATCCTGATCGCAGTAGGGCCAGAAACCCCATTCCTAAAGCCAGGGCGACGATCCAGGTAACGATGCGTCCGATGATGCGTTGGCGAATACCAACAATGAGCCAGCCCACCCACTGGCCAAAAACCGTCGCGCCGGCGATGAACACCGCGATCGTGGTGGATGCAGCGAGAGCAGTGGGCCACGACGATCGTGCGAGATAGCTAATCAATCCAAACGCGATGAGCACTTGAACCAGCCAGGCCAGGTTTAACGGTGTCAAACACAGTGCGGCCAGGGCAGTGGTGCGCGACTTAATGGGAAATGCCACCAGTTGGTCGGCGGGGTACAACTCGTTGCCGCCTCCCGCCGCGAGTGGACCGAAGATGGACAACACCACAAAACCCAAGAGCAGTGCGGGAACGATGACCAGCAATGTTGTGCTGTCGGCGGGCGCGGGGTAAAGGCGTGCGCCGACGATGGTGATGAGCAAGAGGGCAACGGGAATTACCAGCGCCACCGCAAGACCGCGCCTGGTGCTTGGTTCGCGCACCATCTTCCAACGCAACGCAATCAGCGGTCGCAGCTGCGCCGGTGAACTCACGTCAGCAGCCTTCGATACACCTGTTCACCCTCAAGTCCGGCAAGTTCGGAAGTAGGGCCGTCTGAAGTGATGTGTCCATTAGCCAAAACCAACGCGCGCGAGCAAGCAGCAACGGCCAGGGGGAGCAGGTGGGTGGACACGATGACCGTGCTGCCGCTGGCTTCTGCTTGGGCAATGACATCCATGGTCGCGTCAACACCCAAGGGGTCCACGCCATCGAAGGGTTCATCAAGCAACAGGACCTTGGGTTGATGCAACGCGGCCAAGATCACTGCTGATCGGCGGCTCATTCCGTGCGAGAACTCAGCGGTTATGCGATCGGCCGCGTCAGTGAGGTCAAAGGCGACGAGGAGTTCCTGGGCACGCTCTTGCCAGGACGCATCCATGCCGCGAATCGTCGCCGAGAGCTCTAAGTGTTCCCACAAGGTGGCCCGCGGAATCAAACCTCCCACGTCAGGGCAATAGCCCACTTCGAATCGGGCGGCGATGGGGTCTTTGACGATGTTGATTCCATTAATCATCACCTCGCCCGCGTTGGGTGGCAGCACTCCAGCGAGAACGCGCAAGGTCGTGGACTTACCGGCACCATTGCGACCAATCAACGCTACCGATGTTCCCGCGGTGAGTGAAAAACTCAACTGATCAATAGCGGTGGTGCGACCAAAGCGAATCGTCAAGTCCTTGACGGCAACGCCCTCGTGGTTCATTAGTACAAACTCTCAACTTGTTCCGCGAAGTCAGCAAGCACTAGGTGGCGCTTCACGCTCAACTTCGGCGTGAGGTAACCGGTCTCTTCGGTGAACTCCACGGGCAAGATGACGAAACGTCGGATCCCTTCGGCTGCGGACACTGTCTTATTCGCGAGATCGATGTTTTTTTGCAGTTCAGCGCGCAATTGGGGGTCGTTAACCAACTCGGCAGCACTGAGGTCAACGCGATCGTTCGTTGTCAGCCACGTTTTGAGCTCGTCGGGATCAAGCGTGAGCAACGTGGCGATGTAGGGCCGGTTGTCGCCGATGACCACAGCATGTGCGACGAGGAGATTGCTGGCCAGGAGTGCTTCCAGAGGCGCGGGGGCGACGTTCTTACCACCCGCAGTAATGATGATTTCCTTTTTCCGACCGGTGATGTAGAGGTATCCGTCATCAAGAGTCCCGATATCCCCGGTGCGGTACCACTCATCGATGAACGCTGCATCGGTATCTGCTGGGTCGCCAAGGTAACTGCGAAAAACATTTGGGCCTTTGACCAGAACTTCACCATCATCGGCAATCCGGACACTGCAGCCGGGGAGCGGTTTGCCCACGCTGCCTACTTTGATCATGCTGGGAGTGTTGACGGTGTGCGGAGCGGTGGTTTCGGTGAGGCCGTATCCCTCAAGGATGGTGACACCTGCACCGCGGAAAAAGTGACCGAGTCGTTCGCCCAGCGGCGCACCGCCGGACACCGCCCAGCGGATCTGTCCACCCATGGCGTTGCGCAGTTTCGAGTACACCAACTTTTCAAAGACAGCGTGCTGAGTCTTAACTGCGAACGGAATGCGGCCCGCCTGGATTCCTTGGCTGTAGGCGATGGCGACATCGGCAGCCCGCTGGAAGATGGCGCCTTTGCCTTCGGCGGTGGCCTTTTGTTGAGCACCGACATAGATCTTCTCAAATACGCGTGGCACGGCAAGCAAGAATGTGGGCTGGAACGACTGCAACTTGCCCGCAAGGTCGGTGATCGTTGCGGTGTGGGCCAGTCGGACGTTGGCGGCAACACACAGGACTTCTATAAGGCGGGCAAAAACGTGAGCAAGAGGCAAGAACAGCAGAGTAGAAGCGCCTTCAAAGCCCACTACATCAGGCATGGCCGCAACCGCATTTTCGGCGCAGGCCAGGAAGTTGCCGTGGGTGAGCTCGCATCCCTTAGGCCGGCCGGTCGTTCCCGAAGTGTAGATGATCGTGGCCAAGCTATCGACGTTTAAGGATGCGCGACGTTGATCCAACACCTCGCTGGGTACTTCGTCGCTTCGCGCAGCGAGGGTGTCTAAGTCGTTATCGGTGATGCACCACACTTGAGTTACGTGGGCTAAATCGGCGATGGCTTGATCAACACTCTTTGCATTGCGCGGGGTTTCGACGATGCATGCCACCGCGGCAGAGTCGCTGAGAATCCAGTGCACTTGATCAACCGACGACGAGTCGTAAATGGGAACCGGTACTGCTCCAGCTGTCCACAGCGCAAAGTCGATGAGAGTCCACTCGTAGCGTGTGCGCGACATGATTGCCACGCGGTCGCCAGCTTCGATACCCGAAGCGATGAATCCCCGCGCGAGTTGTTGGACTTCAATCCAGAACTGCTCATTCGAGATGTCGGTCCACTGCGCACCGTCGAAGCGGCTGTAGCCAATGGCATCGGGGGACACGGTGGCGTTGGCGAGGAGTAAATCAGGTAGGGCCGCATGTGGGTCGAGGATGACCATGGGCTCCACGCTGAATTCCTGCACGCGTGAACGATACCTGCCTAGGCACGAAGTGGGGGGTCAAGGAATCGGTCACGCCTGCCGATATCTGGTAGGTGACCCGTTGTCCGCAGTGTTCTGCAGCCGTCCGACCAGACGCGCTGTGGTGTTCGCTGTGCCATTTCTCGCTGCAAAGCGTGCCTGAACCCGCCGCTGTGACGGTTCCGGCTCCCGGACCAGTTGTTCCGGCTGAATCCATTCCGGCGCCTGCGTCTGAACTGATTGTGCCTGAACTCGCGGTGTCTGAACTGCCTGTGTCTGATCTTGCGGTGTCTGATCTTACCGTGCCTGAGTCGTGGGTGGACGAAGTAGCCCAAGAATCATCCGCGGCTGAACCTGAGTTCGATCTGAGTTTGCTCGGTAGCGACCCGCTCATGCCAGCCTTAGGTGGTTTGGCGTCCAAGGTCAGTTCCAACAGTGGCAAGGCTGCGGTCGTGATCGGCGGAACAGTGGCAGTGAGCGTGGTTGTTTTTGCCCTGATGAGCCTCATCGGGCTGTTCCTGCGCTAATCGCCTTAGGCTGAGAACGTGAGAGTCCACGTAGTCAGCGATGTTCATGGCGCAAGTGATGCACTCGCGCGCGCTGGCGAAGGGTCGGACCTATTCATCTGCCTGGGTGACCTGGTCTTGTTTATCGACTACCACGACATGTCGCGAGGAATCTTTTCCCAACTTTTCGGTCCGGAAAATTGCGCGAAGTTCGTCGCGCTCCGCACCCAAGGTCGCTACGACGAAGCCCGCGAATTCGGAAACTCCCTGTGGGAGCAGCGCGGTGGCGATCGCCGCAGTCAGTTAGATGACGAAGTCCGCAAGCAATACGCCGAGCTCTTTGCCGCGATGCCTGATCCAGCATTACTGACCTACGGCAACGTTGACTTGCCCACGATGTGGCCAGAGTTCACTCGCCCGGGCCACCAAGTCTTAGACGGGCAAGTTGTTGACATCAATGGCGTGCGCTTTGGTTTTGTCGGTGGTGGATTGCGCACGGCTATGCGCACACCGTTTGAAATCACCGATGAGGCTTACGCGGCCAAAGTCGAAGCTTTGGGACACGTGGATGTGTTGTGCACGCACATCCCACCAGCCCTGCCCGAATTGACCTACGACACAGTTGCGCGACGCTTTGAACGCGGTAGCTCGGCCCTGTTAGAAGCCATTGTGAAAACCCAGCCCGCTATTGCGTTGTTTGGGCATGTGCATCAACCACTGGCTCAGCGCACTCGGATCGGTAAGACCGAATGTATGAATGTGGGGCACTTCAGGAGTCGCCAAACTCCGTTTGTCTTGGATCTCTAACCATGTCCTGGGTAATCGGTGTTGATATCGGTGGAACCAAGACTGTTGCTGGCCTGGTGTCGGGCACTGGTGACGTCCTTAAGTCGGTCAGTGTCCCCACACCCACCCACGACGCAGACGCGATCGTTGCCACCGTTGTGGAGTGCATCAACACGGTTGGCGAAAGTCACAAGCCCCACGCAATCGGCATCGGAGTTGCTGGCCTGATTGATGTCACCGGCCGCAACGTGGCTTTCGCACCCCACTTGGCTTTTGTCGATTTTCCGTTGGCTCAACGCATCGAGGAGCAAGCACAGTTGTCCTGCGTCATTGAAAATGATGCGACCGCAACTGCGTGGGCTGAATTTCGCGTGGGCTCAGGTCATGGAGTCCATTCCCTGTTGGCAGTCACCGTCGGCACAGGTCT
>JAPLBW010000027.1:5531-23022 GCA_026392555.1 Actinomycetota bacterium | reverse complement strand
GATCGCGGTACCGGCAATAACGGCAATACGAACCGCATAATCGAGCTTCAAGCTGATCAACTTAATGGGCTTGTCACCTGCAACGTTGTGCTCAACTAAGACCAAGGCGACCCACAGCGCGGTGAAAAGCACAACCGGAATGGCAAGCAATTTAAATTGTTCGCCACGTGGATCAGCGACGATTAAAAGCGTGCCTGACGCCAAGAACAACGGCATACACAAGCGTGGGCCCATGTCACAAAATGCCATGATCTTTAACGAAATGCGCCGGGCATCCACGCTCAACCCGGGCTTCGTGACCTGCCGACTGGAGTAGTACGTACCCAAGTCGCCACCTAGCCAAAAGGTCAAAAGCAGCAAGTGGACGAGGATGAGGATGGAGAAGAGAAAATTCGGCGGCTGTCCCATGGGGCAAAACGATACTCACTGGTAGAGATGTGGGGCCAAACCTAGGTGTGTGTGCCCCGTCACTGAGCCCACAATGGCTCAGGATTGTTCGCGCTGGGCCCGAGCCGCATCATCGGCCGCATCTTCAGCAGCCGCGGCTTGATCCATGCGGTCACTGATCCGGCCTAGCGGAGATTTCCAGGGGCCTTTGGGTTCCTTGTCCTTGCGAACACCGATTTGGCTGCGCACATTGCGCAAGATGACCAAGCTCACCAAGCCCGAAACCAAAATGCCAATCAGGGCACACACAAACAAATCTTTAACACCCACCACGTACAGAACAATCGCTGTCCCGAGGAACAACGCGATACGCAGTGCGGTGTAACGAAGCAAGGCCACGATGATCAGGCTCCGATGGACTGCGGCTTTTCCCGACGTTCGGGATCGGGACCATCAAAAGTTTGAATCACTTCGTACAACGTGTTGCGCTCCTTGGGAACAAACCCTGCATCGCGGATTAATTCGAGTAAATCAGTGCGCGTGAGCTTGTCCGGAGTGCCAAACCCATCGGCATCGTGGGTGATCTTGTATTCCACGACGCTGCCATCGAGGTCGTCCACACCAAAATTCAAACTCAACTGAGCCGTGGTCAGTCCGTGCATAACCCAGAAGCACTTCACGTGCGGAATATTGTCAAAGAGCAATCGCGAGACCGCGAAGGTCTTGAGGGCTTCAGCGCCGGTCGCCATGGTCAGGTGGCTCAAACGGTTGTTGTCATTGTGGAACCGCAACGGGATGAACGTGATGAACCCACCGGTTTCGTCCTGCAATTCGCGCAAGCGCAAAACGTGATCGACCCGATGACGAGGCTCCTCGATGTGCCCGTAGAGCATCGTGGCTGGAGTCTTCATGCCTTTGCTGTGCGCCAGTCGGTGAATGCGCGACCAGTCTTCCCAATGCGTGTCATGGTCAACGATTTGCTTGCGGATCTCCCAATCAAAGATTTCCGCACCGCCGCCGGTGAGTGAACTCAAGCCAGCATCGATCAATTCATCCAAAATCTCGTCAGCACTGAGTCCACTAATGCGCTCGAACCAGTGGATCTCCGTTGCGGTGAACGCCTTCAATGCAACATTGGGCCCCAAGGTCGCCCGCAGCTCACTCAAACTCTTGGGGTAATAACCCCAGGGCAAGGTCGGGTGCAAACCATTCACGATGTGGAGTTCGGTCAATCCCTCAGGGGCCATCGCCTCAGCTAAACGCACGGCTTCTTCGATGCGCATCGTGTACGCATCCGCCTCGCCAGGCTTGCGCTGGAAGGAACAGTAGGCGCAACTCGCGCTACAGACGTTGGTCATGTTCAGGTGCCGGTTGACGTTGAAATACACCGCATCGCCATTGAGTTCAGTGCGCTTGGCATGCGCCAACTGGCCCAGCCACATCAAGTCATCGGTTTCATACAGCGCCACACCATCGTCAAAACTCAGCCGTTCACCAGCCGAGATCTTGTCTTCGAGTTCGCGCTTTAGGCCTGAATCCATAACCTCACCCTACGCCGACCTGTCGCCACATACTCAGCGTGGTTCATCCGATTGCGCGGCCTTGCGGGCTGCGCCGAGTTCACCCTCCCAACGGGTAAAAAGGTCGTTCGAAACCCCCAACACGTCCAGAACTTTGCCCGCAACAAAATCCACGAGTTCTTGCATCTGGGTTGGGCCGTGATAGAACGCCGGGTTACAGGGCAAGACAACAGCTCCGGCCGTATCGAGTGTCAGCATGTGTTCAAGCGTGGAGCGCGTAAAGGGAGTCTCGCGAACACATACGACCAACGGGCGGCGTTCCTTCAAGGTCACATCCGCAGCGCGTTGCAAGAGATCTTTACTCAGCCCCATCGCGATTCCCGCAACGCTTGCCGTGCTGGCAGGTACGACCACCATGCCCTTTGCAGGGTACGAACCAGAGGATGGTCCCGCGGCGAAATCGGTGGTCGCCCACAACACCACATCAACATCGGTTGTGTCGCGATTCAGCAGCACCGCGAGGTCTTCGCGCCAATGAGCGTCACGCCACGCCAAACCGAGTTCATCCAGAATGGTTAAACGCGCGGATTTTGACACCACGAGGTCTACTGATTCACCGGCATCGAGTAATCCGTTGATGACGGCAGCGGCATAGCCGGTCCCGCTGGCGCCGGAGATCCCGACGATCCAAGGCTGACGTGGTGAAGTCACGGGTCAACTGTGGTGCATGACCTAGTCCGTGCGCCACTCGCCTAACAATATTCCTAGACCGACAGCCCTAGCGCCCAGAAGTTGAGCAAGGCAAAGGCGAACAAGCCCAATCCAACAAAGCCATTAACCGTAAAGAAGGCCCGATTAACCCGACTGAGGTCATCGGCCTTGACCAACGAGTGCTCATAAGCCAAAGCACACGCGGTGAAAACCACACCAGCCCACCACCATGGCGAGCAGCCGGTAGCCACTCCAAAACCAATCAGCGCAAGCAGCGTCAGGACGTGAATGAAGCCAGCCGCTAACAACGCATTGCGTACACCGAAACGCGCTGGCGTGGATTTCACGCCTTCACTTCGATCAAAGTCCACATCTTGACTGGCATAAATTAAATCGAAGCCGCCGATCCATGTCCCCACCGCTAGACCCAGCCACACAGCGGGTGCCGGAGACGGCGAGGTCAAACTTGCGGTAACCGCGACCCAAGCGCCAATAGGCGCAAGAAATTGTGCGATCCCCAAAATTGCGTGGGGGAAATTCGTGAATCGTTTGGCATAGGGATAAACGATCAGTGGTGCAACGGCCGCAGGTGCAAGCAACACACACCACCAATTGAGTGCCGCGCAAGCACCGAGGAACACCACCAACGAAACGGCTGCACCCACGTTGGCAGTGCGCACACTCACCGCGCCCGTTACTAATTCACGTTGTGCAGTACGCGGATTGGCTGCGTCAATTTCACGATCAATAATGCGATTCGCTGCCATCGCGAAGGTGCGAGCCCCCACCATGGCCACGATGATGAGCAGGAGTTCGGCCCAGGCAACGGTCCCCGTGGTCGCCTGCATCGCGGCTAAACCTCCAATGAGGGCGAACGGCAGAGCAAACACGCTGTGTTCGATCGTGACTAACCGCAAAAAAGAACGAACGGCGTGGGAACTGGCTTGGTCGTTGCTCATGGGAGAAGAACTCACGGCGCCAATCCATAGGAGGCCCAGCGCTGACTGACCAGCTCCACAATGCGGGGGTCTTGTGCCACAGCATCGGGCCATTCGCGGGTGTACCCCTCGTCGCCACGCTTTGCAGTGGCATCAATACCGAGCTTGCCACCCCAGAACTGCTGGTACGAACTGTGATCAAGGTGATCGACTGGGCCGGTGGTGTGCAGCACGTCGTGGTCATAGTCCACGTTACCCAAAACTTGCCACGCAACCTCGGCGTAGTTGTGCACATCAACGTCTTTGTCAACCACGACGATCAACTTGGTTAACGACATCAGACCTGCACCCCACAGTGCGCTCATCACCTTCATCGCATGCTTGGGGAACTTCTTATCAATGCTGACAATCACGCAGTTATGAAATACGCCGTACTCCGGCAAGTGATAATCAACAATCTCGGCATGCGTCAACTGCAACAACGGCAAGAAGATTCGTTCAGTGGCCATGCCAATGGGTCCATCTTCTTGGGGCGGGCGCCCCACAACGATGGATTGATACACCGGATTGGTGGTCATCGTCATCGTGTCGACGGTCATGACCGGAAAGTCTTCTTGGGGCGTGTAATAACCCGTGTGATCGCCAAAGGGACCCTCGGGCCTGCGAGCACCAGGTTCAATCCAGCCCTCCAGCACGATTTGAGCGCCCGCTGCGACCTGCAAAGGCACCGTCAAGCAGTCAACAAGCTCGATGCGCTCGCCCGCTAGGAATCCGGCGAACAAATATTCATCGATTTCGGTGGGCAAGGGTGCGCTGGCCGCATAAGTAACTGCCGGTGGACAGCCGAAGGCGATCGCCACCGGGAGCCGTTCGCCCCGACGCTCAGCCACCGCGTGGTGAGCATTGCTGTCCTTGTGGATTTGCCAGTGCAAACCAATCTGATTGCGGCTGTGCTTTTGGAGGCGGTACATCCCTAAGTTGCGGTCGCCGGTTTCCGGGTGCTTGGTGTGCGTCAATCCCAGATTAAGAAACACACCAGCATCGTCGGGCCACTGCTTGATGCCAGGCAGGAGATCAAGATTGACCTCGTCACCGCGCAGCACCACGGATTGCACCGTTGATTGCTTCACCACTTTCGGCGGAGCGCTACGCAGCTGCATGACTTTGCCCAAAGCATCCTTGAGGCCGCCGACGCCTTTAGGAAGTTCGGGCTTCAGGAGTTCACGAATGCGCTGACCGATCTCGTCCAGGTCACTCACGCCTAACGCGGCCGCCATTCGTTCGGTTGTTCCAAAAACATTGATGGCCAGCGGAATCTGACTGCCTCGGACGTTGTCAAAGATCAACGCTGGCCCACCAGCGGCCACCACGCGGCTCACGATTTCAGCCACTTCGAGTTCGGGATCAACTTCCGCGCTCACACGATGCAACTGTCCCTTGGCTTCAAGGTCAGCAAGGAAGGACGGCAAGTCAGCGTTAGTCACAGAGCAATCATCGCAGGTGCGCTCTAGAGTGGCTTCGTGGTTCGCATTCTGTTGTACGCAGTGCCAGTAATCCTGGGGGTTTGGGCCTTGGTTGACTGTGCCCAAACAGCCAAAAGCGATGTCCGCAAACTCCCTCGAGCCGCCTGGATCCTGATCATCCTGATGGCGCCCATTATTGGATCATTGGCCTGGCTAACCATCGGTCGCCGCAAGGGATCAGGTCCGCGACCGGCACCTCGTCCCGTGGCCCCCGATGATGATCCCGATTTTCTGCGCGACCTTGATCGCAAGAAGCCTCGTCGCGACGGCGAACCCGGCGAGACGCCGCCAAGCTAAAGTAATTGATTTACAGACCGGAATACGAGTGCAAACCGGGAAGCCAAATGTTGACGCCAACGAAATTGAAGATCAATGACGCATATCCCACCAAGGCGATGACCGCTGTCTTGCGGCCCTTCCAGCCCACGGTGACTCGTGCATGCAGGTACCCCGCATAAACCACCCAGGTGATAAACGCCCACGTCTCTTTCGGGTCCCAGCCCCAATATCGACCCCACGCATTTTCGGCCCAGATCGCACCAGCGATCACAGCAAAGGTCCAGAGCGGGAAAACGAAAGCAACAATGCGGTAGCCAAGTGTGTCCACTAAGTACAAGATGCTGATGACCGCCGACGTGGTGAACAAACCAAACGAAATGACGGCAGCGCTGACGTGGATGACGAGCCAATACGACCGTAAAGCAGGCACGAGTTGACCTGCATCAACATAGAGAACGGTTACGGCAAGCCCCAAAGCCAGTAGCACTGGCGTGACAATGAAAATCCCCATCCAGCGCAGGTCAAATCGACGATTCAGGAGGAGATAAATTCCCACAACAGACAGCGATGCGGTGATCGAAAACTCGTACATGTTGCCCCACGGCACGCGCCCAGCCGCAATTCCGCGTAACACCACACCCACGGCTTGCAAGCCAAATCCCAGAACCAACAAGGAGAACCCGATATTGCCAAAACGCGTGCGCTGGCCAGCGGGTGCTCCCTCGACAGGTTCGTCAATCAGTTGATCTTCGGGGGCGCTGCCGGCAGCCCCGACCAAGACGTCAACTGCTGGTACTTCGGCGCGACCCTTACGTCCGGCAAAGGCCAGGTCATAGGCCAACGCAATCATGACGAGCGTGTACACAAACATCGCGGCATAAATGAACTGGTTGCTCAACGTTGCCCATGACTGGCTGTTCATGCGTGACCTTTTTCTTCGCGATTGACAACGCCTGTGACGACTGCTTCGACATCGGATTCAATTTCAGTGTTTTCCGTACGTGCCAAACCTGCAACCGCTACCACCGTACGCCCTTGGTCATCGATTGTCGTGCGCACCCAAATGCGGCGACGGCGGGTAAAGAGCGACATAACTAACCCAGCGATGGAGACAATCGCCGCAATCAACGCAACGGGTGCTCCTGGATCGTGCGCAATCGAGAAAGTGGCGAACTGGGAGACGCCGTCAAAGGTAATCGTGCCGGCTCCATTTGGGATTTTCCATGTTTGCCCCGGAGCCAAGGCTTCAATCCCGACCTTTTTCATCTTGGACGTATCAAGTTTGTAAATCGACTGTGGCGCTCCCGTGTTGAGACCTAAATCACCCACCCACGCTGACATAAACAGACCAGGAGTGACAGCGGCTGGGAATTGTGAGATGGGTCCGAGCTCGGGGTCAATGCTGGTGGTGGGCAAAAAGATCGCTTGAATTCCCAACTCCTTGGGCTTGGCATCGGGCGACTTGATCACGCCCGATGACGAGAAGTTTCCGTCTTGGGGCAAGAAGGCCACGCTGTCCTTCAAAACAACGTTGCCCTTCCCATCACGCACCGTCACCCGCGGCGCGTAACCCCAACCCACCAAGAAGACTTTTGACCCGTTGATTTTGAGCGGCTTATTGACCTCAATACGAACAGGTTGTGACTGAGCAGCAGGCGTGGCTTGGTAATCAACATCGCTGTAGAACGCGCGGGGCGCCCCACGCTGGTTGCCTTGAGTTTCAAAGGAGACCGAGAAGTTGCGAAGGTTGAACGAAAATGGTGTGAGCTTTTCGGGAACAAAAAGCCGCCCGGGTTTAAACGAGTCATATTGGGTCAACGTATTGGAAAAACCCTGGCCCTCACGGACAAGAACATTGCCGCGATAGCCGTACAGGCTGCCTGTTGCGACACCAATCAGGATCACGACCAGCGCGGCGTGAAAGATGAGATTGCCGGTTTCGTGCAAATACCCCTTCTCGGCCGAAACAAAATCGTCTTCGCGCCGAACACGAAATCCGCGCTTGCCCAAATCTTCGGCGGCTTGTTCCAGCACCTGTGCCGGGGTTGCGGTGACCAGAACGCTTTGGTGTGCCGGCAGCTTTTCCAGTCGGCTGGGGGCTACCGGAGGCAGCGCACGCAAGCCCTTCCAGTGGACACGTAGCCGCGGAAGCACACAACCGATCAACGAAACAAACAGCAACAAATACACCGCGGCAAACCACGGCGACGCATAGACGTCGAAAATTCCCAACCAATCCAGGATCGGACCCGAACCTGGGTGCAAGGCCAAGTATTGCTGGACCTTGGTCGGGTTGATCCCACGTTGCGGGAAAAGCGATCCGGGAATGGATGCGAGCGCAAGGAGGAACAGCAAAATCAAGGCGACTCGCATGGAGGTCAGCTGACGCCAACCCCAACGAAGCCATCCAACGATTCCCATGTGTCCCAATTCCTTCTATACCGATGGATCGAACTGTGACACCCACGTCAGCAGTTCAATAGACAATGTTTGCCAAATACCTGTCACTAACAAGACGCCGAGAAGAACCAGCAGTCCACCACCAAAGCGCATCACCCACAGCGAGTGTTGACGAACCCAAGCAAACGCTGTCATCGCTCGGCCGTAGGCCAACCCGGCGATGAGAAACGGAAGTCCTAAACCAAGGCAATAAAACAGCGAAAGCAACGCACCGCGCTCAGCTGTTGCACTGGTAAAGCTCAGAGTCTGAACTGCTGCCAGCGTCGGACCAATGCACGGTGTCCAGCCAATGCCAAAGACCACCCCGAGCAATGGCGCTGCACCCACACCCACTGCCGGCGAAGCCGTCAACCGGAACTGACGCTGAAGGGCAGGGAAGGCGCCCATGAAGATCAAACCCAAAACGATGGTGACCACACCCAGGACCGCAGTGATAGGGCGTGCGTAGGTCTGCAGGCTCGCACCAAGCCCGCCAAACAAGGCCCCATAACTGATAAAGACAACACTGAAGCCGGCAACAAAACCCAATGTGCCCAACACGATCTTGGAGCGAATAGATCGCGGCAAGGTTTCATCCATAGCCCACTCACCGTTGAGTTGGGCGCCGGTCAAGCCTGTGACGTAGGAGATGTAGACCGGGACTAATGGCAAAACACAGGGCGAAAAGAACGACACCACACCGGCAAGCAGGGCAAACGGGATAGCCAAAGCCACCGAGCCGGTCAGGACGGTTTGTGCACCATCGGCTAACACGGCATTCATCAGCGACCTGATGCCAAAACTTGGTCGACCAAATTCGTCAACGTTGTTTGTGAATCAACCGGACCAATAATGCGGGCTGCCACTCGGCCTTGTTGATCAATGATCAAGGTCGACGGAATCGCAGCTGGTGGCAAGGTGTCCGAAAATCCCAACTGAATTTGGCCCTTGGGGTCAGCAATATTTGGGTAAGTGATGCCGAAGTTGCGAATGAAGGCACGCGCTGGATCATCGGTGTCGCGCGTATTGAGGCCAACAAATTCCACGCCGCGAGACTTCAGTGCCACATTCGCGCGTTGCAACACCGGCGCTTCGCTGCGACAAGGTCCGCACCAAGAACCCCAAACATTGAGGACCACGACTTTGCCGCGCTGCTTAGCCAAGTCAAAGGCGCCACCGGTGAGCGTGCGACCTTGCACTGCTGGAGCTGGCTTGCGTAGCGATTGCGCTACGACTTTGAGCGTTCCATCCCCCGAGACAAAGCCCGCATCGGCCGTGGTCGAGGAGGCGCTAGTTCCACCGCAACCAGCCATTACGAGCACGAGCCCCAGAGCAAAGACGCCCGAGGCAACCCGACGGATAGGCGTGGTCACGAATCAAGCACCTGCGATGGGGCTGGCCCCAGGCAATAGATCGGCGGCCGGCTCGGTGTAAGTCACAGCCACCAAGTGGTCATCGGAAAACGTGGCCGAGGTCAGCGAAGCCAACGAACATTCACGGCGGCGGGGGTCATGCCAATAGCGGCGGTTTTCTAGAGACAACCGCGCGATCCATACTGGAAGCTGGTGAGACACCAACACCACTTCATGACCACGAGCAAGATCGCGCGCGGAATCAATCGCTGCACGCATCCGCTCTGCAACAACAACGTAGGGCTCACCCCAACTTGGCTTGAACGGGTTCCACAATTTGGGCCAATACTGCGGGTGGCGCAATACTCCATCGCCGACCGCTACGCGCTTGCCTTCAAAAACGTTATCCGCTTCAATGAGCCGCTCATCAAGCTCAACAGTGAGATCAAAACGCGCCGCAATCGGTGCGGCTGTTTGTTGCGCGCGTTCTAGCGGCGATGAAATGACATGGGTGATGTCGTGATCGGCGAGGGCTTGGGCTGCCCGCAGTGCCATTGCTTCACCGAGTTCGCTCAATCGAAAATTGGGGAGTCGCCCGTACAGGATTTTTTCCGGGTTGTGCACTTCACCGTGTCGGAGGAGGTGAACAACTGTGGTGGTAGCCATAGGTGAAGCATCCCACTGCGCCCGATGACGCATCTAGCCACGTAGTCCCGCAAACCCCGCCAGACCTACGCCTGTAGAGGTACTGTTGTCAATGTCACACAGACCCCACTGGTCACACAATGGCCACTGGCTGGCACCCTAGATTCTCACCCCGTTACCAACTGTCACCCTGCAATCACGCCCGAGAGGAGGACTCGATGACCAAAGACAACGACTCCTCCCCCGCGCCTCGCAATCGTCACCGCGCCCGCACAAAGGGTTCAGTCGTCACTGACATCAGCCGCAATCCCATTAGCCGACGCTCGGCCATGATCGCGATTCCGATCCTCACAGGTATTGCCGTGATCGCTTCCGTAACAGCAACTGCTGCGAATCCTCCAACGCCGTCAGCGCAAACCAACTCGGCGGCGGCCGGACAAACTTTGAGCGTGAGTCCATTTGCCAACTGGGTCATCCCCACCGCTGATCCAGGATCACTTCAGCGAACAACCGCAACAAAAGCGATTGACACGATCGGAGTGGCGAACCTCAACGTTGAGCCATCGTCATATGCCCAAAGCGGGATTCCCAGCGTGGCATTAAAGGCATACAAGAAGGCAGCCAAGGCCTACCAAAAACTTGATCCGCAATGCGGCGTTACGTGGCCCTTGCTCGCAGCTATTGGTCGAGTCGAATCAGGTCACGGCACCGAAGGCGATTCGGTGATGACCAAGTCGGGATTGTCGGTTCCTTCCGTCCTTGGGCCCGTACTCGACGGCGCAGGCCCCTTTGCCTTGATCAGCGACACCGACAACGGCGCCTACGACGGTGACAAGCGCTACGACCGAGCCATCGGGCCTATGCAGTTCCTGCCCGAGACGTGGGGCATGGTCGCCAGCGATGGCAATGGCGATGGCAACAAGGATGTACAAAACATCTGGGACTCGGCGCTGGGTGCTGCCAACTATTTCTGCCGCGGCGGAACCCGACTTGGTTCACCGAAGGGTTTGGCGGCCAACATCTACCGTTACAACCACTCGGAGTCTTACGTGAAGTTAGTGCTCGGGATCATGCGTGAGTACGGCGCAAATGTAAAGATCGTCCCCACACAAGAGGCGCCAACGTCAGCAGCCGCCAGGACGGCCGCGGCCAAGAAGAAAGTTGTTCGCAAGCCGGTCGTGGTTCCACCTAAGTCCCCAGAACCCACTCCTGCACCCACTAAGACAGTGGCCGGTCCAGGAACCGGAACCGAGGACCCCTCAGGTCCCCGAGTTCGTTAAGCCCCTACTTCGACTTGCGTCGGGCAGCGTTGCGCTTTTCTGACGGACGCCACACAGTTTCGCCAGCATCAATTGCGTCTTGACGCTGCTTGTCACCAAATTCAGCCAGGGCTTCAGCTAATGACTCAACCGTGGCTTCTGGAGCCAGCACATCAATGCGCAACCCGTGCTCGGTAGCGGTCTCAGCCGTGGCTGGGCCGATACAGGCAACAACGGTGGTGGCGTGTGGCTTGCCCGCAATGCCAATCAAGTTACGCACCGTGCTGGATGACGTGAAGACCACTGCATCAAAGCCACCGGTCTTGATCTGCTCACGCGTGTGCGCGGGGGGCGGTGCTGCACGCACCGTGCGGTACGCCGTGACGTCATCGACTTCCCAACCCAGCTTGGTCAAACCTTCAACCAAGGTCTCCGTTGCAATGTCTGCGCGCGGAAGGAAAACACGGTTGATCGGGTCTAGCAGGTCGTCATAGTCCGGCCAGTCCGCCAACAAGCCAACCGATGATTGCTCGCCAGCGGGAATCAAGTCAGGGCGCACACCGAACGCGATCAACGCTTCGGCTGTGGATTCACCAATGGCGGCCACCTTCAAGCCAGCCAATGCACGCGCGTCAAGGCCATACTCTTCGAACTTTTCGCGCACTGCCTTGACCGCATTGGCTGACGTGAACGCCACCCACTGATAGCGACCTGAGACCAACCCATGCACGGCGCGCTCCATCTGCTGCGGCGTGCGGGGTGGCTCAACACTGATCGTGGGGACTTCAACAGGAATTGCACCACTGCTGACGAGCTGATCGCTCAAAATCCCGGCTTGGTCACGAGTGCGTGGAACGAGAACTCGCCACCCAAACAAGGGCTTGGTTTCAAACCACGACAGCTTGTCGCGGGCCGAAACAGCATCGCCCACGACAACAACGGCATCGGTGAGGTCGCCCATAGCCGACAGCGGCTTGGCCAACTCGGCGAATCCATCCAGGGCACCAACAGCGGTTCGCTGATCGGTCGTGGTTCCGCGAACCGTCACCGAGATCGGTGAGCCAGGATTGCGACCGGCGGACAACAACGACGCCACGATTCCGTCAATGGCACCAGCGGTGTTCAAGATGACCAACGTGGCGGTCAGGTGATCGGTCCAGTTCAATCCAGTGGTTGCATCCAAGACGTGCACGTCATGGGACTTTGCACCCAGGAGCGGAATACCGACGTAACTCGGAATTCCCGTTGCGCGCGCGACACCTGGAACAACTTCCATCGGCAACTTGGCCTTGGCCACCGTCGGCCCCTCGACAGCCAGCACGCCGTCGGTGACAGGGTCTCCAACAACGACACGTGCCACCACAGCGCCAGTCTTTGCGGCCTCAACAGCGGCCTTAGCGCCATCATCGATTGCGCCTTCTACCTCTTTGTCCGAGGTCACGATCAGTACCCGTGCATCGGCATGCGCGCGCGCGATGATGGGAGCTGGCACCGCGGCGTCGGCAATCACCACGTCGGCTGCCGAGATGACGTCAGCTGCACGAACGGTGAGCAGACCAGGGTCGCCCGGACCGGCGCCAATAAAGGTCACGGAACCCATGATGGTCTTCTTGGTTGATCGTGCTGTGGTCACGAAATGTTCTCCAGTGCTGTTGAGGGGGAGGTGCGCTTGCTGGTCTTACGGGTGCGCAAACCTTCAGCGCGTTGCTGCTGGTGGAAAGCCAAGATCTGAAGTTCGGTTCCTAAATCAACCTTGCGAACATCCACTCCTTGCGGAACGGTTAAAACGCTCGGGGCGAAGTTCAAAATGCTCGTGACGCCAGATGCAACGAGGCGATCGCAGACAGCTTGAGCAGCTGAAGCCGGCGTGGCGATGACGCCGATGCTGGCAGAGTGTTCGGCAATGACCGTCTCTAGTTCGGCAAGGTCGCGAACTTCAACGCCGGCGATGGTTTGTCCCACCAAATCGGAATCGGAATCAATCAGGCCCACGATGCGAAAACCTCGATCAGCAGAACCGGCGTATCCGGCGAGTGCGTTGCCCAGATTTCCTACTCCGACGATCACGACGGGCCAATCCTGGGCATAACCAATTTCGCGGGCGATCTGGAAGAGCAAGTACTCCACGCGATATCCCACTCCCCGCGTGCCGTACGAACCCAAGTGCGAAAGGTCCTTGCGAAGTTTGGCCGAGTTCACACCACACACTTCTGCGAGCTCATGGGATGACACCGACTCCACGCCCGATTCCAACAACGAGGTCAGAACCCGGTGGTAGATCGGAAGGCGCGCAACGGTGGCATCGGGAATTGCGTGAGTCGACTTACGCAAATCGGTGACACCAGCGGGGGAAGGCACAGCGGCTCCATCGAGGGGAAGGAAAATTCTGCGAGTCCGAAGGGTAGAACGCTTGTGAATGATCGCACAAAGTCTGGAGGCAATCGTCTCACTATGTGAGATGCAAGATGTGAGATAACCCAGGCGGGAGCCCTGCGTGCTAGCTCGAGAGTGCGCGACGCAGGCGGTCGGCATCGACCCAAAAGAAATCATGTTGCGCACCGTCAACGAGCGTGACCGGGATTTGCTCCCAGTACAGGTCGTAGAGCTGCTGGTCAGTCGTGATGTCTATTTCTACAAAGGTTTCACCCAGCTCAGCGGTGACCTGAGAAATGATGATGCGAGCGTCATCACATAGATGACAACCGGCACGAGTCAACAACGTGACTCGGGGCGGCGAAGGGGTCAACGGCTACTTCTTGTTACGACGCTGAACGCGAGTCTTCTTGAGCAGCTTGCGATGCTTCTTCTTAGCCATGCGCTTGCGCCGCTTCTTGATGACTGAACCCACTGGAATTCCTCGCGTTATTAGTTAGGTGACCTGCTCAGGCATGAGCAGATGGGGAAAGTTTACCTTGAATGCTTAGGCAGTCTCGATGAAGGCTTTGCCGAGGTAGTCGTGCACTGCACGCTCATCAACTCGGAACGAACGGCCCACGCGCAATGCGGGGAGTTCGCCACCATGCACCAAGCGGTACACAGTCATCTTGCTAACGCGCATAACTTCTGCGACTTCAGCGACCGTAAGGAACCGAACTTCAGACAACGGACGCTCTGTTGCAGACATCAGTTACACCGGGCTTTCATTGAATGAGCGTTCCTGCTGAGCGCAGTTACCGTCTCGGACTGTTCGTAACAATGGCTTACTTTAGCCAGCCCCAATTTGAGCCCGCAGGGGGATTGGGAAATTGGTCTGATTTATTTATTTGGCGCGTTATTGCGCTGAATCCGGATCTAGCCCAAAGTGCGGGAAAACCGCTGTCCTGGTCTGTTCAATGGCCTGATCGGTCGCGTCGTCGGCCCGCCGATCACTCACCCAGGAATAGGTGCTGCAGACCGCATTTTCACCAGCGGTTGCTGGCGCCGTAATACCCGTTAAAGCCTCAGTTTCGTTGCGCCAGCGGGCTGGGAGCTCGGTGTCCGTCGATAAACCGTGACCACACACCTCAGCAATTAATTGAGCCCATGCTCGTGGGACCACATCAACAATGGCGTAGCCACCACCACCCGTGACCACCCACTTGCCCTTAGTGAATTTGTGAACCCACTGGTGGATGCGCTGGGCCATTGCCGTTTGACCATCAATGCTCAAATTCATATGGCCGAGTGGATCAGCATGGTGTCCATCACACCCATGCTGGGAAATCACCACGTCAGGACCAAATGCAGCCAACAGCGGCGGAACGATCGCATCAAGTGCTCGCAGCCACTGCGCATCACCGGCACCGGCGGGTAACGCACAGTTGACCGCGGTTCCTTCAGCGCCCGCACCGCCAGTGTCGCTCGCCCAGCCGGTTCCTGGGAATTGCGTGACGCCACTTTCGTGGAGCGAGATGGTCATCACGCGCGGGTCGTCCCAAAAAATGCGCTCAACCCCGTCGCCGTGATGCACATCTACATCGATGTAGACCACTTTCTTGGCGCCATTGGCCAGTAGCCAAGAAATCCCCAACGCCAGGTCGTTATAGACACAAAACCCGGATGCACTGTCGGCCATTGCATGATGAAACCCGCCAGCGATGTTGATGGCGTGATCGTGATCGCCACTCCACACGGTGCGCGCGGCTTCCAAGGTGGCGCCTGCAATTAATGCAGTGGCCTCGTGCATGGTCACAAACAATGGATTGTCATCTGTGCCCAAGCCATACTCAAACTGGGACTCAGCGCCAGGTTGCGAGCACTCGATCACTGCTTCGATGTAATCCCCACTGTGGACCAGGCCCAGTTCATCAACCGATGCTGCAGCGGGCTCGACGACGTCAACATTGGCCAAGGTCAGCAAACCCAATTGGTCAGCCAAATCCATGGTGAGGGAAACCCTGATCGGCGACAGCGGATGGCCACGACCAAAGTCATAGGCGACCATCGCGTCATCCCACACAATCGCGACCGACTCACTCATTGGACCAACGCTACTCCGTACGCAAGGCCACCACGGGATCAAGGCGACCTGCTCGACGCGCTGGCGCCACACCAAAGAAGATCCCCACCCCTGCAGAGACCCCGAAGGCCAACAGCGGCGACCACCACGAAATCTCAGCCGGCAGTGGGGACAGGGCCGAGGCCGCAAGCGATGCACTGACTCCCAGCGCAATGCCGATCAGTCCACCGATGGAGGTCAAGAGGACTGCCTCGATCAGGAATTGCACGAGGATGTCACGCTGGCGAGCCCCCAAGGCTTTCCGCAAGCCAATCTCGCGGGTGCGTTCGCGCACTGACACCAACATGATGTTGGACACCCCGACGCCACCCACCAGCAAGGAAATCGCCGCAATAGCAGCCAGCACCAAGGTGAGGAGTCCGAGAATCTGTCCAATCGTGCCCAAGATTTGAGTTTGCGTAACAGCCGAGAATTTGTCTCCTGGGTATTTCTCAGCCAACGCATCAAGAATGCGCTTTTGGATCGCCGGAATACTGTCGATGGTTGGAGCCTTTACCGCGAGCGCATCGATGCGGTTGACGCCAAAGAGTCGCTGCGCGGATGTGACCGGCACGTGGATTTCAGCATTGCGGTCGACGCCAAACGTTGATCCCACATCAACAAAAGTGCCAATAATGCGAAAGCGCACGCCAGCGATAGTGACTTGTCGCCCGATCGGGTCCACATCGCCAAAGAGTTTGCGCGCGGACGATGAACCTAAAACAGCAACGCGGCGTCGAGTATCCACATCAGCCGCCGAGATGTAACGCCCGCGTGCGATGGGGCGATCAAAGACATTAACTACGGTTTCATTGGTGCCATTAATCGTGGTGAACACTTCCTTGTCCCCCACCCGAACCAGTTCACCTGACTGAACAGTGGTGGCGACCGCGTTGGCATCCCCTACAGCTCGGCCCAACAACTCAACATCAGTCAACTCCAGGCGACTAGCTGACGGCGCTCCTCCAATTTCCAAACTTCCGGGCACCACCAGAATCAGGTTTGAGCCCAGGCCTTCTACTTGCTTTTCTACTTCGGCTTTGGCGCCCGAACCTATGGCCACCAAGATCACCACAGCAGCAACACCGATGATCACACCCAGCATGGTCAAAAGGCTGCGCAGGCGATTGGCGCGCAGGGCATCAAGAGCGACCCGAAACGCTTCAGCAAACCTCATGGCGCCACCGATTGATCAGCCACACTGTGTGCGCCGTCATCAGACTCGATCAAGCCGTCCCGAATGCGAATACGACGGCGAGCACGAGCAGCTACCTCGTGGTCATGTGTCACCAAAATCACCGCAACGCCGTGATCAGTGTTCAACTGCTCGAGTAAACGCATCACATCGACGCCACTTTGTGTATCCAGGTTGCCGGTCGGTTCGTCGGCAAGCAACAGCGTGGGTTGCGACACAAGTGCTCGAGCAATAGCTACGCGCTGCTGCTCACCACCGGAGAGTTGGGTCGGTCGGTGGTCAAGCCGATGCCCTAACCCCACAGACTCCAGCGCGGTCCGGGCCCGCTCAATTCGTTCAGCACGACCTGTTCCCCGGTACACCAAAGGCATGGCCACATTGGCCGTTGCGCTAATACGTGGCAGTAGCTGGAACGACTGAAAGACAAAACCAACGGTTTCATTGCGCAGTTGGGCTAGTTGAGTGTCATCCAAACTGGAGACGTCGGCACCAGCAATGCGCAGCGCACCGGTGGTTGGGCGATCCAGGCAGCCCAGGAGGTGCATCAGAGTCGATTTGCCTGAACCTGAGGGCCCAATGATGGCTGCATATTCGCCGGTATCGATGCGTAACGAGACTCCGCTCAGAGCATTGACGACTACGCCACCTTCAAGTTCATAAGAACGCGTGACGTCGATTGCCTCAACCGCGGGCTCACTCATGAAAGCGACTGGCCCTCGCGCACACGATCAGCACCGCGAATCACGATCGTGTCGCCTCCCTTCCA
>JAPLBW010000027.1:3736-5502 GCA_026392555.1 Actinomycetota bacterium | reverse complement strand
GCGATGGTGTCGGCGCCTTGTGCACCCAAACGCACCACCCGCTTCTTGGCAACGCCATCGACCACGATCCACACCGAGTCAGATCCCAGGTCGCGGAAAACTGCAGACGCAGGAACCGAAATAGCAGCCCGATCCGTACGTACCTGCAATTGAGCAACAGCACTCATGCCCGGTAATGGCCGTGGGGCACGCAGGCCATCGGCAGTAGTTCCGCTGCCAAACGACAACCGCACGACATAGGAGACCCCGCCGCGCGATGATGTCGATGGAGTCACGCCCACGCTGGTGACGCGCCCTTGATAGTTCGCGTCGGGAACAGCGTCTAACTGCACGTTGGCCTTAATTCCGGCCTTGACGAGCAAGATGTCGGTTTCATCAACCTGCGTTGTCAAGGTCAGGCCCGCTACATCGGTCAGAGTTAACAGTGTTTGACCCGAAGACACCGGCAACCCTTTCACCAAGGACCCACTCGCCGAGGCTGAACTGCCACCGCCGCTTCCGAGCACGCTCGAGGCCAAGCCTTGTAATGAACTGGGCAGCTGGCTCAATACACCAGAAGCACCACTTGAACTTGCACTCGCCACCGCGTCAAAGGTGACGATGCCGGAGATAGGCGCTCGAATCGTCAGCGCCTTGATTGAATCGCGAGCAGCAGATACTGCGAGGTCAGCGGTCCCGCCCTGCGCGTTAACCAGTTGTGAGATGGATGCCAGTGCATTGGTGAGTGCATCATTGGCTGACGACGTTGTGGCGTTAACTTGCGCGCGCGCTAAGGCGTATTGAGCTTTGGCTTGCGCGAGTGCGGTTTGAGCCTGCGTCTTTGCCGCTCCGACTGGCAGCGCGTCAATCGCCGTTTGTGCCGCATCAAAAGCGGCCTTCGCCGTGGAATCTGCTTGGGCGAGCGCATTCGCCACCGGAGTAGCAGTTGGCGTCGGGATGGAAACTGACGAGGAATGCGCCGCGGACTGCGCTTGCTTAAGCTGCTTTTGGGTGGATGGTGAGGAAATAACCAACAGCTTTTGGCCCCTACGCACCTTTTGTCCATCGCGAACGAACAGTTGGCCGATCGTTCCCGAAGCGGGGCTGGAAATGGTCACCACGGCTTTGGCTGAAATTGATCCAGCTGCTTCAACAGATTCCGACACCGAACTCGTGATAACGGAACCGGTTTCAATACCCGTGTCTTGATTTCCGCCACACCCCGTCAGGGCTAGGACAGCAATCACCGCAACAAGTCCCAAGCGATGTGTTTTCACTACCCCATCGTATGCAGGGGATGACGCGCTCGCGCGTCCACAGCGGTGGCCTATCTCACGTGCGATTCAGGACAGCTCAATGGATCGTTGATGCGCTGCCTTCACTGCGCTCTCCACCGCCTGCTTCACCTGATGATCGTCAAGTTGAGCGATCGCGGCGGCCGTCGTGCCACCGGGCGACGTCACGTTGTGCCGCAACGTTTCTGCCGAGTCAGCGCTTTGGCTCACCATCACACCTGCACCGCGGGCCGTTTGAACCGCCAGCACATGGGCAACCTCTGGCGAGAGCCCCAGCCCCACGGCCGCGGCCTCCATGGCCTCAACCAGGTAAAAGAAATACGCCGGACCACTTCCACTAATCGCGGTCACGGCATCTTGATCCGACTCATCGACAACGAGCACTTTTCCGACCGGCTCAAACAATTGGCGAACGCGCGCCATGTCTGCATCGCGGGCTTGTGAGCCGGCGCTCAGGACGCTCATTCCTTCATTGACGAACGCGGGTGTGTT
>JAPLBW010000027.1:0-3730 GCA_026392555.1 Actinomycetota bacterium | reverse complement strand
GCTTCAATCGAGATGATCAACGTGTTGGCTGAAAGGTGTGGTGCGAGTTGTTCACATACCTGCATGAGTACCTGAGGCTTGACCGCTAAAACAACGATGGATGCTCGGGCAATGAATGCCGGATCTGCTGAGACCTCAACGCCGTAGGACTGGGTGAGGAACTGCGCGCGTGCATCATCGGGCTCGACCACGGAAATGTCCGCTGGCACAAAACTTCCCCGCAAGGCACCGGCGATGAGTGCCTCCCCCATGCGACCGCCACCCACGAAGGTCAGTTGATTCACAAGGTGTCCTTTGGTCGCCGTTCGATCTGGATTTCTATCTTGACACTGGAACTGCTATGCACGGTGGTGTTGAACAGGCATTGCGTCTAGATACTGCAAAATCATGCCTTCTCGCAGGGCCCACGGGCACAACTCAAAGGCATCAATACCGAAGGCGTTCATCACGCTCTCGGCTATGACGGCAGCTGCTGGCAATTGTTGGACTCGTCCGCGCGAAACCCCTGGCAACTTCGCGCGTTCATCCATTGACATGTCAATCAAGCGCTCGGCCATTCCGTCCAGGCCGCTGCGCTTGAGCAAGCGTGTGATGTGGTGCCCCTCCGAACTTGGCGGTGCACCATTAATTCGGGCCAACTGGCGAAAAGATTTTGAGGTGGCAACGAAATGACGAACGAGTTCTTGTTCAGCGAATTCATCAACAACAGTGCCGACTTCATCCTCAACAAATCGCTTCATCGCTTGCAGACCCTTGAGATCAAGGTCCCCATCCTTACCAAACTGCCGAGTGAGTCGACCGGCACCAAGGGGCAATGACAAGCCAATCGCAGGCTCTTCGTCAGCTCCAAGGGCAAGTTCCAACGATCCACCACCGATGTCGGCAACAAAAAGTTCACCCGAAGACCAGCCAAACCACCGTCGCACGGCCAGGAATGTGGTCCGTGCCTCATCATCACCGGACAAGACAGCAACTTCCACGCCGCTTGCTTGTTGCACCTTCTTGAGCACTGCTCGGCCATTGGGTGCATCACGAATGGCCGAGGTCGCAAAGGCCAGGAGCGTTTCAGCGCCTTCTTCCTGGGCAAACTCACATGCCTCGCGAACAAAGTCGATCAGCGAGTCGACTCCGGGCCGGTCAATGGACCCGTTTGCGTCAACATGCTCGGCTAGGCGCAATTCCAGCTTGTGTGAGGCCGTCGCCACCGGAGCCGCCCCATGATAGGCGTCAACGATCAACAGATGGACCGTATTTGATCCGACATCGAGCACTCCTAATCGCACAGTGCTGAGGCTACCTTCCATCCCCACGATTGACCGCGTAAGGTGTCCGCGTGCCTGAGGTTCCGTTGACATTCCCCCGCGAATGGGTGGAGTTTTTTGATCCCGCTGATGAGGATCAGTTGATTCGTGCTGACCTGACCTGGCTCACCTCTCGCTACTCCTGCATCTTCGGCAATGGGTGCAAGGGCATTGACGCATCAATGCCTGACTCGGGCTGTTGCGTTCATGGCGCTCACTTCAGCGGTAAGTCAGATGAGAAGCGTGTGAAGAAAGCAGTGGCCGAACTCACACCTGAGATGTGGCAGCGCCAGGCCGAGCAGTGGATAGAAAAAGATGAAGACGGCGAGCGCAAGACGCGCGTTGTTGATGGTGCCTGCATCTTTAATAACGACCCCGACTTTGCTGGCGGTGGTGGATGCGCGCTGCATCACCTGGCGGCAGCTAAAGGTGTAAGCCACGTCGAGACCAAGCCTGACGTGTGCTGGCAACTCCCGATTCGTCGCACCTACGACACGGTCGAATTGGCCAACGGCGACGAACGCACCGTCATGGTCATCGGCGAGTACGACCGTCCTGGCTGGGGCGATGGCGGACACGATTTTGATTGGTATTGCACGGGAAACCCCGAAGCCCACCAAGCCGCTCAACCGCTTTATCTCTCATCGAAGGACGAGCTCACCGAATTGCTAGGCAAGAAGGCCTACAAGAAGTTGGTCGAGCTCTGTGATGTGCGCGAAGCCATCAAAACCGTAAGGCCGCTTTTGCCTCTCATTGCGCCACACCCCGCTGACCCGAGTTAACGAGCACACTGTCAGGGGACTGCCCTAGGTTTTAGCCATGGCAACCTCCAAGGCGCGACCAGCCTTTGCGTGCACCGAATGCGGGTGGACCTCCATCAAGTGGGTCGGCCGATGCGGCGAGTGCCAGACCTTTGACACTGTTGTTGAAGTTGGCGCACCCAAACTGCGCGAAGTACGAGCCGGTGTTGTGACTGAACCGGCATTGCCGATTGGACAAATCGGGATTGAGTCAGCAAAAGCCACGCCCAGTGGTGTCGGCGAACTTGATCGCGTGTTGGGTGGCGGCCTCGTGGAAGGCGCAGTCGTCCTCGTCGCCGGTGAACCTGGTGTCGGCAAATCCACCTTGCTCTTAGAGGTTGCAGCTCAAGCTGCACGAGCCGGTGGCACTGTCCTGTACATCACCGGCGAAGAATCAACTGCGCAGGTGCGGCTGCGGGCCGGACGTATTAATGCCCTGGCTGACTCGCTGTACTTGGCAGCCGAGTCCGATCTTTCCGCGCTCGTGGCTCACATAGATGCGGTCAACCCCACACTTTTGATCGTTGATTCGGTGCAGACCATCGCCAGTGCAGACATTGATGGTGCCGCTGGTGGCGTCACCCAAGTCCGCGAAGTCGCGGGAGCATTAATCAGGATCGCCAAAGAACGCACCATCGCCACGGTTCTGGTCGGTCATGTGACCAAGGATGGAACCATCGCTGGTCCACGGATACTTGAGCACCTGGTTGATGTGGTGTTGCAGTTTGAAGGCGACCGCGATCACAGCCTGCGCATGATTCGAGCGGCGAAGAACCGCTACGGGCCTACCGATGAAGTGGGCTGTTTTGAACTCATTGATACCGGCATCGTTGAACTGCCTGACCCCAGTGGATTGTTCATCAGCCGGCGCGATGATCCCGTGGCTGGCACCTGCGTCACCGTCACTCTCGAAGGTCGGCGTCCCCTCGTCGCAGAGGTGCAAGCACTAGTCGGGCCCTCTGCGCTCAATTCACCTCGACGCACGACCAGCGGTCTGGACTCCTCGCGAACCGCCATGATCTTGGCCGTCCTTGAGCGACGCGGTGGTGTCGTCCTCGCACCCCACGATGTTTTTGCTGCCACTGTCGGCGGAGTCAAACTCCAGGAGCCAGCAGTGGACTTAGCCGTTGCCCTGGCCATCGCATCGGCGGCTACCGATCGCCTTCTGCTCCCCGGGCTCGTTGCCATGGGCGAGGTGGGCTTGTCCGGTGAGTTACGCCCCATCGCTGGCGTTGAGCGGCGGTTAGCCGAGGCTCACCGCTTGGGCTTTACCAAGGCCATCATTCCCAGTGGTGCCTTGCCACAGATCCCCACCGGCCTGCAGGTTCTGCAAGCGAGCGACATTTCTACTGCGATTCGGGCCGCTTCCAGCGCTTAAGAGTCTCGTCCGCCAAAACCAATGTCTTCCTCGACACCATCGCGTGAACGCCAACGCAGGTGAACGGGCTTGCCATCAATAACGGGCGTTCCGATCACTAAGTCCAGGGATATTTCATAGAGAACGTTCTCCTCGGGAGGAGGCGACGCAAAGGGAGCAGCCGCGTTGGCCACGGTCCGAACCTGGGGGTCCGTGATGACCGTCGTTGTACCCCAGGCAGCCAGTTCCCCCGACTCAAAAGGATTGGGGGT
>JAPLBW010000070.1 GCA_026392555.1 Actinomycetota bacterium | reverse complement strand
TCAAAAGCCCGATGATGAGCCGTGTGATCGGCGTAGTGCTCGCCGTTCCATTCCACTTATCGAGCAGGAGTGGTCGGAAGCCACGCGGGGCGCTTGGCTTCAAAAGCGGTGATGTCCGCTTCGTGACGCAGCGTGATGCCGATGTCATCAAGGCCTTCCATCAAACGCCAGCGAACGTAGTCGTCAACCTCAAAGGTGACTACTCGATCAAGCCAGCGCACTTCACGCTTTTCCAAATCCACGACAACACTCAAGGCGGGATCGGCATCCATCGCGGTCCACAAGGCTTCAATGTCGACCTGATCGACTGCGGCGGTCAACAATCCCACCTTGCCAGAGTTGCCGCGAAAGATGTCAGCAAATCGTGACGACAAGACGACCTTGAATCCATAGTCCTGCAACGCCCATACCGCGTGCTCGCGCGATGAGCCGGTGCCAAAGTCAGGTCCAGCCACCAGGATCGGTGAACCGGCATATTGCGGCTGATTCAAGACAAAATCAGGATCCGTACGCCAGCCCGCAAACAAGGCATCTTCATACCCATGGCGGGAAATACGCTTGAGGTATTCGCCGGGGATGATCTGATCAGTATCGACATTGCTCATACGCAACGGAGTCGCGATTCCAGTGAGCACGGTGAATTTTTCCATGGTCAATTCCTTTAGACAGTCGGCAAGTCGGCGGGTGCGGATAGGTGGCCAGTGATCGCGGTAGCGGCTGCAACCACTGGTGAGACCAAGTGTGTGCGGGCGCCGGGACCTTGCCGGCCTTCAAAGTTGCGGTTCGACGTTGACGCACTGCGCAAACCAGAATCCAAGAAGTCAGGGTTCATTCCCATGCACATGGAGCAGCCGGCATGACGCCATTGCGCACCAGCTTCAGTGAAGATCTTGTCCAAGCCTTCGGCTTCGGCTTCAAGGCGTACCCGCACCGAACCAGGAACCACCAACATCTTCACCGAGTCAGCGACCTTGCGACCCTTGAGCACTTCAGCAACGGCACGAAGGTCTTCGATTCGACCGTTAGTGCACGAGCCGATGAACACCGCATCGACTTCAATATCGCGCAACGGTGTGCCCGGCGTGAGGTCCATGTATTCCAGCGCGCGCTCAGCAGCTGCGCGGTCCGATGGATCACTAAAGTCATCTACGCTCGGAACGTTGGCTGACAGCGGCAGACCTTGACCAGGGTTAGTTCCCCAGGTCACAAACGGTGACAACGTTGAAGCGTCGATGACGACAGTCTTGTCGAACACGGTGTCATCATCAGTGCGCAGGCTCTTCCAGTACTCCACAGCCTCGTCCCACTGCTCACCCTTGGGTGCGTGTGGGCGGCCTTGCAGGTAGTCAAAGGTGGTTTGGTCAGGGGCGATCATGCCTGCGCGCGCACCGGCTTCGACCGACATGTTGCACACGGTCATGCGCGCTTCCATCGACAACGCCTCAATGGCTGCGCCACGGTATTCGAGAACGTGACCTTGACCGCCACCGGTACCGATGGTCGCGATGATATTCAAAATCAAGTCTTTTGCCGTCACACCGGGTGGCAAGTCGCCTTCAACCGTGATGGACATGGTCTTAAACGGCTTGAGCGGCAATGTTTGCGTGGCCAAGACGTGCTCAACCTCGCTGGTGCCAATACCAAAGGCCAGTGCGCCAAAAGCTCCGTGTGTAGCGGTGTGGCTGTCGCCACACACCACCGTCATACCTGGCTGAGTCAGTCCCAGTTGTGGTCCAACCACGTGCACGATCCCCTGCTCGACATTTCCCAGCGGGAAGATCGGGACATCAAATACTTCGGTGTTGGTCCGCAATGCCTGGACCTGAGCATTACTGATCGGGTCAGCGATGGGCTGATCAATGTTTTGGGTAGGAACGTTGTGATCCTCAGTGGCGAGCGTCAGATCCATGCGCCGGACATCGCGACCAGCCGCTCGCAGTCCATCAAAGGCCTGCGGGCTCGTGACTTCATGAATCAAATGCAGGTCGATATAAATGAGGTCTGGTTCGCCTTCAACCCGACGCACTAGGTGCGCATCCCAGACCTTCTCGGCCATTGTTTGCCCCATGAGGACCTCCAGTCGTACTTGCATCTCACGATTTGAGACGGCAGTATCACGCTATGGACAACTCTAGCGGAGTCGGAGTCATCGACAAGGCGGCCCTTGTGCTGGCTGCTTTGGAGGCGGGACCGCAATCCTTAGCCGACTTAGTCGAGACCACCGGGCTGCCTCGACCGACTGCACACCGACTGGCCATGGCCCTTGAACATCACCGACTGGTCGCGCGCGACCTACAAGGTCGCTTCATTCTGGGTCCCCGCTGCGTGGAGTTATCGGCAGCTACTGGACAAGATCGATTGATCGCTGCCTCGACTCCGGTCTTGACGCGGCTTCGCGATTCGACCGGGGAAAGCACCCAGCTGTATCGCCGACAAGGCACTCAACGCATTTGTGTCGCGGCTGCCGATCGACCTAGCGGTCTACGCGATTCAGTACCCGTCGGTGCAGTGCTGACCATGAACGCGGGATCGGCCGCTCAAGTCTTGCTGGCTTGGGAAGAGGCTGAACGACTATTGACCGATCTAGCCGGTGCTCGGTTTGATGCACGAGTACTAGCCAGTGTGCGGCGCCGAGGCTGGGCGCACTCAGTGGGTGAACGTGAACCCGGCGTGGGCTCGGTTTCTGCACCCGTGCGAGGACCCAGTGGTCGAGTAGTTGGCGCGATCAGTGTGTCGGGACCCCTCGAGCGGTTGTCCAAATCCCCTGGGCGCCTGCATGGCAACGCGGTGGTTCAGGCAGCACGAGCAATTACTGAAGCGATCGCGTCCAGTAGCGATTAACTCCACCAACAAAAAAGCGATCCACGAGGGATCGCTTCCTTGGTAGCCCCGACGGGATTCGAACCCGCGCTACCGCCTTGAGAGGGCGGCGTGCTAGGCCGCTACACAACGGGGCCAAGGCATGCATCTGTACAACGGACGCATGTGAGAGGTGGAAACGGTACCGATTTACCAGACCATTTCACCGCTGGGGTACCAGGACTCGAACCTAGACTAACTGGACCAGAACCAGTTGGGCTGCCAATTACCCCATACCCCATGGGTTCGCCAACGAGCAGCGAAGTGCCTAGTCTACAAGCCCTCAGGTCGGCTGCTCGCACCCCCGCTGACTTGCAAACGGCCCTGTCTCATCCAGCGCTTTCGCATCGTCTCAGCCACTACGACGAAGATCGTCAACTGCACCAGGTCAATCAACACGAGGGACCATGGGGCATCTGGCGAGGTCAATTGCTCGGAGAAGTTCGAGTACGCCGCCGCCGCTAAAAGCGCCACAAAATTGTTCACCGTGTGCAGCGCGATTGAGATCTCTAGGCCACCGGTGCGCATGACCAAGAAGCCGGCCACCAGTCCGAAGGCGAAACGATCCAAAAACAGTGGTGCACTTTGCCCACCATGAGCCAGGGCAAACAACACCGACGTGATGACGATTGACACCGCGGGAAATTTCACCCAAGCGCCAATCGCCTGACCCAGGTAGCCACGAAAAGCGAATTCTTCGCCAGCAGCCTGAAGCGGTGTCGTGAGTACAACCACTAAGGCCAAACCAACGAATGTGCCGACCGAGCTTCGGCTAGCTCCTACGGAACTCTCGCCCCCCACCGGCAAGACACTGGCTAAGACATACGTACCCACAACCACAGCGGTCGAAATTCCCACACAGCGCCAAAACCAATTCCAGCGAAAGCGCTTGGCCACTGAGATCAGGAAGCGAGGGTCCATCCGATGGACCGCCCACACGGCAAACATGGCGCACGGAATAAGGGCAGCCAAACTGACATTGGTGATCAGGAATACCAGGGGCGAGCCCTGATCGTTGAGGAAATCAATATTTCCTTTGACCGAAACGTAAGCAACCCCGGGAACGATGACCAATACCGCGATCACGCTGAGATAAGTCCAGAAGAATAAGCCCAATCCCACGAGTGGCTTCCACCAGCGATACGTCGAATTGCGAAGGAGTCGAAGATATGGTCGGTCAACATCTACTGGCGGCTCAGGCATCCGCCATTGGTCTGCATCCGAACCAAACGTCACGAGGCTTGATAGTCCCTTGCGCGAGCAAGGCGAGCCAAAGACTTTTCTTTGCCTAACAATTCCATTGACTCAAACAACGGTGGTGAGATCAATCTCCCCGTCATGGCCACACGCAACGGTGCGAAGGCTGTCTTGGGCTTGAGTTCCATTTTTTCAATAAGCGCACTTCGCAAAGCGTGTTCGATCGTCTCCGTTGTGAAGTCCGTCAGGCCTTCTAAGGCTCCTTTGGCCGCATCGAGCACTGAGTGGGCGGCCGCACCCAAGGCCTTATTGGCCGGTGCCGGATCAAAAGCAAATTCCGCGTCAGTGACAAACAAGAACCCCAACATGGGGGCGGCCTCACTGAGCAATCCCATACGTTCTTGCACCAAGGGTGCGGCTTTGGTCACTAGGTCGCGCTGTTGCGAAGACGGTTCGGCCGCAATCACGCCGTCGAGGATCAGGCGGTCCTGAATTCGAGCAGCAAAATCCGTGGGGTCAAGTTCGCGGATGTGGGAGGAGTTAATTGATTCGGCCTTTTTCAGATCAAATCGCGCCGGATTGGCGTTGACCCTGGAGATCTCAAAGGCCTCAACCATTTCGGTAATCGAGAAGATGTCTCGATCCTCACTCAACGACCAGCCCAGGAGGGACAGGTAATTCAATAATCCTTCAGGGATAAAGCCATGGTCGCGATAGAAGCCAATCGCTGACTCGGGGTCACGCTTGCTGAGCTTCTTGTTGCCCTCGCCCATGACATAGGGCAGGTGGCCAAAGGTGGGAGTTGTGCCCGATCCCACGCCGATCTGAGCCAACGCCTGATACATGGCCATTTGGCGAGGCGTTGAGGACAAGAGGTCTTCACCACGCAGCACGTGAGTGATGTCCATCAAGGCATCATCAACGGGGTTTACCAAGGTGTACAGCGGCTCACCATTACCGCGAACAATCACATAGTCCGGGATCGAGCCAGCCGGAAAGGTAATCTCGCCACGAATGAGGTCCTGTACAACCAAATCCTCGGCCGGCATCTTTAGACGCAATACGGGATCGCGCCCCATCGAACGAAACTGCGCTCGTTGCTCGTGGCTTAAGTCTCGATCAAAGTTGTCATAGCCGAGTTTGGGGTTTGCCCCCTTGGCGACGTGGCGCTCTTCGACTTCTTCGGGCGTAGAAAACGATTCATACGCCAATCCAGCATCGAGCAGTTGGCGTGCAACGTCGCGATAGATCTCGAGCCGCTCACTTTGCCGATAAGGGGCATGCGGACCACCAACGACCGGTCCTTCGTCCCAGTCCAACCCAAGCCACGCCAAGCTTTCGAGTAAGGCTTCGTAGCTTTCTTCGCTGTCGCGCGCAGAATCGGTGTCTTCAATGCGAAAAACGAACGTGCCACCGTTGTGTCGCGCAAAGGCCCAGTTGAACAGAGCCGTTCGCACGAGGCCCACGTGCGGATTGCCGGTAGGAGATGGGCAAAAACGTACGCGGACCGAGGGGTCCAGCGGATGGTTCAAGGAACCCGAAGTCACAGTGTCATCACCTTGTCTAGTTGGACACTGAATTTATCAGCGAACCAATGCCTTCGATACGCACCTCGACCGTGTCCCCCGCGTGCAATGTGGACACGCCAGCCGGGGTGCC
>JAPLBW010000076.1 GCA_026392555.1 Actinomycetota bacterium | reverse complement strand
GTTGCGCGAGTACTGACCTGCAAGCCGGACTACATGATGATGGGGATGTCGGCCGGAACTTTCTGGGGTGGGCTTGAAGGCAGCAAGCGGTTCACGAAAAAGATAGAAGCCTTGTCTGGACTGCCGGTGAGCACCGGATCCACGTCCACGGCGGCCGCACTCAATGCTTTTGGCGTCAAGCGAATCGCAGTCTTCTCGCCGTACCAGCCGGTCGCCGACAAGCAGGTCTCGACCTTTTACACCGAAGCGGGCTTTGATGTGGTCAGCGTGACGGGGCTTCGTTGCCAGACGGCCACCGCTATTGCTGAGGTCACCCCAGAGGAGATTGGTCGGACTATCAAGGAGATCGATGGTCCAGACGTTGAGGCCATCGTTCAAGTCGGCACCAACCTGTCGTTTGTGAAGCAGGCCGAGGGCCTTGAGGGCTACCTTGGTAAGCCGGTCATTCCGATTAACATCGCCGTGCTGTGGCACATGCTGCGGGCGATGGGCGTCAATGATCGAATTGAAGGTTGTAGCCGCCTGATGAGGGAGTTGTAGATGACGGTGTCGTCCGATCGGCTGCGCACGGTGTTAGCTGAGCCAGGGTGTGTACAAGCCCCAGGGTGCTATGACGCAGTGTCGGCGCTCCTGTTGGCTCGTGCTGGCTTTTCTGTTGCCCACTTCTCTGGTGCAATCGCCTCGGCCGTGACGCTTGGTCTCCCAGACCTTGGCTACATCCACGGATCACAGATTGCCGAAGCTGCGCAGCGCATTACGTCGGTCATCGATCTGCCACTGATCGCTGATGCAGACACCGGTTATGGCAACGCTCTTCATGCACGTCGCACCGTCGAGCAGTACGCACACATCGGGATCGCTGGGCTTCACCTGGAAGACCAGATCAATCCCAAGCGCTGCGGCCACATGGCGGGCAAGGAAGTCATTGATCAAGCCGAAGCGGTACAAAAAGTTCGGGCGGTTGTTGAGGCAGACACCGGGCTCGTCATCATCGCTCGCACTGATGCGATGAGCGTGTTGGGCCTTGATGCTGCGATTGAGCGAGCTGGAGAGTTTGCCGCCGCCGGTGCCGACTTGGTCTTCATTGAAGGCGTCACCGATGCAGAGCGACTGGCTGTTGTCCATGCCGCTTTGCCTGATGCTGAGTTGATGGTCAATGTCTCCGAGGCAGATCCGCACCTCAAACCATTGACTCCAGCTCAACTGGCTGAATTTGGTGTGAAGGTCGCGCTGTATCCGGTGGCGCCTCTACTGGCAGCCGCTCACGCTCTCACTCATTTGTACCAAGCAATTGCCTCTGAAGGCAGCGCTCAGTCAGTAGATAAACTCCGTTGGGACGAGTTGACCACGTTGTTGGGTCAGCCGGATTTGTTGTCGTTGGAAGAGCGTTACTCCTGAATCGGTACCGGAAGGACTGAGGACATCACGTGAACGTTATCCGTCGCGAAAACCCTACTTTTCCTGATCGCATTGTTGGTGAGGTCTACGAAACATCCGTTGCTGATGTTGACGCAATTGTTCAGCGTTCGGATGAAGCATTCAGGGTGTGGTCACGTCTGAGCTTGGATCAAAGGTGCCAAGAGTTAGCTGCAGCAGCCGACTTAGTCACTCCTGAACTTTATGATGAAATCGCCGCATTGATGTGTGCTGAAGTAGGCAAGCCCCTTCCCGACTCACGCGGTGAGGCGATGTACTCGGTGTCTTTACTGCGATTCAACATCGATCAGGCAGCAAAGGTCCTAGCCACGCACGTCATTGACGACGCAGCCGGAAAACTCGTTCGAACGAGGGTCCCCTTTGGTGTGGTGTTGGCTATTACTCCGTGGAATGCGCCGATTGTCTTGTCCATGCTGAAAGTTGCACCGGCCTTGGTGGCTGGAAACTCAATCATTGTTAAGCCCTCTCCCCAGGCTCCGCTGGCCGTCACGAAATTGCTTGAGGCCATTGCGTCTGGATTGCCTCATGGCTTGTTGCAAGTAG
Organism: Actinomycetota bacterium; assembly: GCA_026392555.1. Classification (GTDB taxonomy): domain Bacteria; phylum Actinomycetota; class Actinomycetes; order UBA12327; family UBA12327; genus AcAMD-2. The sequence continues at coordinate 1,006 of JAPLBW010000076.1, read as the reverse complement.
TGCATGGCGGGCCGGAAGCTGGCGATGCGTTTGTCACTCACCCGCTCGTTCGCAAAATTGCATTCACCGGTGGTGACGTTGTGGCCCGCCACATTGGAGTCTCCGCCGCTCGCATGATTACTCCCACCGTGATGGAACTGGGTGGCAACGATGCAGCAATCTTCCTCGAAGATGCGGTGCTTGATGAAGCTGCTTTGGATCGCATTGCCCTTGCTACCTTCATGATGGGTGGACAAGTGTGTATGGCCAGCAAGCGCATCTATGTGCATCGGTCGCGTTATGACGAGTTTGTGGCTGGGTTTGTGGCTGCGTGCGAGCGTTCGGTCATCGTTGGTGACCCCATGATGGAGGGCGTGACAGTGGGCCCAGTGGTGTCACGCGCGGCACAGGAGCGCTTGGAAAAACTAGTTGCCGATTCGATTACTGCTGGCGGCCAAGTCATTGACGTTGGAACCATTACTGATGAAGCCGTTGTCGCAGGTGGCTATTTTGTTCGTCCTCGTGTGGTGTTGAACCTGCCTGACGATGCTCAACTGGTCTGTGAGGAGCAGTTCGGTCCACTTGTTCCTATTCAGGCCTACGACGATATTGAGGAAGTCATCGCTCGAGCCAATGCAACCGAGCTGGGACTTGCAGGGTCGGTATGGAGTGCCGATGAGGACCGCGCATTCGAGGTCGCGCAGCGCATCGAATCTGGCTATGTCTTTATCAATACCCATAACCGAACAGGTATGACTCCGCGGGCCCCATTTGGTGGCGTCAAGAAGTCTGGCTTTGGCCGTGAGTACGGCGATGAAGGATTACTCGACTACACCCAAAATGTGTCAATCCATGCCGCAGCTGCCTATCGCCCAGGTGGATCAGGTGGATCAGCGAATGCTTACCCGGGAACGTCTTAGGACTGATAGTCCACAACGACGCGGCTCGTCAGCAGCGGTCGCAACCAGCCACCAAATTCCACGTGGTCTGGGTTGGCTTGGTAGGCCTTGAGGTCCTCGACCGAGTC
>JAPLBW010000063.1 GCA_026392555.1 Actinomycetota bacterium | reverse complement strand
CCGTTGTCGCCGGTGCGGCCATCTTTGATGACCGCGGCTGGTTGCTCAGCGCGCGCCGCACATTGCCGTTGCACGTAGCGGGCAAGTGGGAGTTCCCTGGTGGCAAGGTCGAGGAAGGCGAAACCGATCTCGAAGCTGTGCATCGCGAGATCATGGAAGAGCTCGGGGTCACGATCGAGGTCGGTGACCAAGTCGGTGCCGATTGGCAACTAGGCCCGAACTTTGTTTTGCGACTGTGGAAGGCACAGATCATCAGCGGTGAGCCGCAGCCTTTGGAAGACCACGACATCGTGGAGTGGCTAGAACCTGGGCATTGGTTTGATGTCGACTGGCTGCCGGCAGACCTGCCGATTGTTCAAGCGCTTGTAGATCAGCTGACAGTTCAGTAACAAGTAAAAGGGCCCGACTGCCGAAGCAGCCGAGCCCTTTCGTCAAGCCAGTGAACTAGATCTTGCCGGTTTCGCGTGGCTTGCGAAGCAAGATCTTGCCGATGAAGACGATGGGGTCGTACTTGGTGTCCACCACGCGCTCCTTCATAGGGATGATCGCGTTGTCGGTGATCTTGATGTGCTCGGGACACACGTCGGTGCAGCACTTGGTGATGTTGCACATACCCGCTCGGCTTTAGCAAAAGACTTGCGGTCCGTGCGCGCGTCCAAGGGGTGCATGTCCAGCTCGGCGGCACGAATGAAGAAACGCGGACCTGCGAAGGATTCCTTGTTTTCTTCATGGTCGCGGACCACGTGGCAGGTGTCTTGGCACAAGAAGCACTCGATGCACTTGCGGAACTCTTGCGAGCGCTCCACGTCGATTTGCTGCATGCGGTAGTCGCCAGCCTTGATGTCTGTGGGGGGAGCAAACGCTGGGATTTGACGAGCTTTCGCGTAGTTGAAGGACACATTGGTCACCAAATCGCGGATCACCGGGAAGGCGCGCAGCGGGGTAACGGTGATCGTTTCGTTCTCATCAAAGGTGCTCATGCGCGTCATGCACAGCAAGCGTGGCTTGCCATTGACCTCAGCAGAACAGGAACCACACTTACCGGCCTTACAGTTCCAGCGCACCGCCAAGTCGGGGGTTTGCGTGGCCTGCAAGCGGGGAATGATGTCGAGGACGACTTCACCTTCGTTGACGTCGACTTCGTAGTTTTCCAGTCCGCCTTGCTCGCCATCGCCGCGGTAAACGCGGAACTTCGCCTTGTAACCCATCAGTTCTTCTCCTCTGGCAGCGCAGTCAACTCTTCTTCGGTCATGTACTTCTTCAACTCACCGCGGTCAAACAACGACAGCAACTCGGTCGGGATCGTGGGCACTGGCTGCTGAGTGACCTCAACGGCGGTGCCATCGCTCTTGCAGATCAAGTTGATCTGACGCCACTTCGGATCCATCGTGGGGAAGTCATCGCGCGTGTGACCGCCGCGGGATTCCTCACGAATCAAAGCCGATTTGGCAACGGACTCAGAGATCAACAGCAAGTTAGTCAGGTCCAGGGCCAAGTGCCAACCGGGGTTGAACACTCGGTCACCGGCAACGCTGACGTTCTTGGCGCGAGCCTTGAGTGCGTCGAGCTTGACGATGGCGTCCTTTACCTCATCGGCGTTACGGATGATTCCCACCAAGTCACCCATGACCGTTTGCAGGTCGTGATGAATCGTGTAGGGGTTTTCGCCATCGGTTGCACTCAGCGGAGCAAGTGCGGCATCAATGGCTGCTTGCAAGTCGGCTTCGTCAATGGCAACAGCTGCACCACCGCGCGAGTCCAGGTACTCGGCAGCACCTAAACCAGCACGACGACCAAAGACCAACAGGTCAGACAGTGAGTTACCACCCAGGCGGTTGGAGCCGTGCATTCCGCCACCGACTTCACCAGCGGCAAACAAGCCCTTGACATACGGTGAAGCGCAGGTGTCAGGAATGGTTTCGACGCCACCCATCACGTAGTGACAGGTCGGTCCGACTTCCATCGCTTCCTTGGTGATGTCGACGTCGGCCAGCTCTTTGAACTGGTGGTACATCGAGGGCAGGCGCTTGAGGATCTGGTCGGCCGGAAGGCGCGATGCAATGTCTAGGTACACACCACCGTTAGGGGTGCCGCGACCGGCCTTGACCTCAGTGTTAATCGCGCGTGCGACTTCGTCACGAGGCAACAACTCTGGAGGACGACGGTTGTTGTCGGCGTCGGTGTACCAGCGGTCGGCCTCTTCTTCGGTTTCCGCGTACTGCTTGCGGAACACGTCGGGGACGTAATCGAACATGAAGCGCTTGCCTTCAGAGTTCTTCAACACACCACCGTCACCGCGAACGGACTCGGTCACCAAGATGCCCTTGACCGTCCCACGAGTTCGACGTGACGCGGTACGCCTTGCCGATACCGCCGGTGGCCAAGACGATGGCTGCGGTGTCAAAGGCGATGAAGTCGCCGGTCTCACGGAAGTAACCCATGCAACCGGTGACTGCGCCGTCCTTGGTGAAAATCTCTTGGACCGAGCACTCAGCGAAGACCTTGATGAACTTCTCGCCATCGCCGAACTCGCGCTCGTCGTCTTGCTGCAAGGAGATGATCTTTTGCTGCATTGTGCGGATCAATTCCAGGCCGGTGCGGTCTCCTACGTGCGCGAGGCGGGGGTACTCGTGACCACCGAAGTTGCGCTGGCTGATCTTGCCGTCCTTGGTGCGGTCAAACAATGCGCCATAGGTCTCCAGTTCCCACACTCGATCCGGGGATTCCTTGGCGTGCAATTCGGCCATGCGGTAGTTGTTCAAGAACTTGCCACCGCGCATGGTGTCCACGAAGTGGACTTGCCAGTTGTCTTTGCTGTTGACGTTACCCATGGCAGCGGCAGCGCCGCCTTCAGCCATAACGGTGTGTGCCTTACCCAGCAATGACTTGGTGACGATGGCAACTGACTTGCCCATCATGCGAGCTTCAATGGCGGCACGCAGTCCGGCACCACCAGCACCCATCACCACTACGTCAAATGAATGGCGTTCAATCTGTGTCATAGAAGTGTCAATTCCTCAGTGTGTGGTGGTTAGAAGGTGTTGAAGTCGGTGATCCAGCCAGCGGCAACAGCCATGACGTAGAAGTCAGCGACAACCAAAGAAGCCAAGGTGGTCCAGGCCAATTGCTGGTGCTTTCCATTGAGCTTGGAAACAAAGGTCCAACCCTTGTAGCGCAACGGGTGCTTGGAGAAGTTGGTCAAACGACCGCCCATGATGTGGCGGCAGGAGTGGCACGAAGCGGTGTACGCCCAGAGCAGGATGACGTTGGCCGTCAGGACGATCGATCCGACGCCGACGCCCCAGCTGCCGTCTTCGCTGCGGAAGGAGTGGAAGGCGTCAATGGTGTTGATGATGGAGATCAAGGCGGCGATGTAAAAGAAGTAGCGGTGCGAGTTTTGGCCCAAAAGCGGGAAGCGTGATTCGCCGGAGTACTTCTTGTGGGGTTCGTTGACCGCACAGGCGGTGGGCGATTGCCAGAACGAGCGGTAGTAGGCCTTGCGGTAGTAGTAGCAGGTGAAGCGGAAGAGGAACAAGAACGGCAATGTCAATGCGGCGTAAGGAATAAACCACAGGTCTGGCAGGAACGTTCCCCATTCAGCGGCAGCCGGAATACAGCCATTGGAGATACAGGGAGAGTAGAACGGTGTGAGGTAGCGGATGGCCTCGTCGCCGCCCTGTGCAGCCCAGTAATAGTTCTGCATGAAGACGCGAACCGTCGCGTAGGTGATCCATGCGGTGATTCCGATGACCGTCAGCAGTGGAGAGATCCAGTACTTGTCGGTTCGAAGGGTGCGAGCAGTAATTCTTGCCCTACCGGGAGAGAGGGTGCCGCTGGTCATGAATATTCCTCCACGAAAGAGTTGCTAGCCAACATCACATTGGGGTGGGTCAAGCCTGTGTGGTGCGAAATAATGCGCCCCTTAGGATTACAGAGTGACCGGCAGCAGACGCTGTCGCCCCCCTGCCGAAGAATCGAGTGCTGGCCGACGTGCCCAACACCTCCACGACCTTTCGCTATGACCTGCGCAATGTGGCCATCGTGGCCCACGTAGACCACGGAAAGACCACTCTGGTTGACCAGATGCTGCGTCAAGCCGGTGCTTTTACTGATCATGAAGCCTTAACCGATCGTGTGATGGATTCCATGGATTTGGAGC
>JAPLBW010000011.1 GCA_026392555.1 Actinomycetota bacterium | reverse complement strand
GCATCGCGCACCAACGGGGTCGTGATGCGGTCGGCACCGGTGGATGACGAGAACGCAAAGCGGCCCTTGTCGCAGTTCCACTCTTCGTTGACTTCGGTCTCGTTGATGGCCAGGCGGCGCACGACCTTGCCACGACGGTGGTCTGTACGTAGCGAACAACCCGAAGCGCAGTGCTCACAGGCTGTTGGCGTGGAAACCAGGTCAAAGGGACGAGCGCGGAATCGATAAGCCGAGCTGGTCAGCGCACCCACGGGGCAAATCTGAATCGTGTTGCCCGAGAAATAAGACTCAAAAGGCTGGTTTTCGTAAATACCGACTTGTTGGAGCGCGCCACGATCGAGCATTTCAATGAACGGGTCGCCCGCAATCTGCTCGCTAAAGCGCGTGCAACGCGCACACAGAACACACCGTTCACGATCAAGCAGAACCTGTGCCGAAATGTTGATCGGCTTTTCGAAGGTGCGCTTGAAACCTTCAAAACGAGATTCGGACTGACCATTGCTCATCGCTTGGTTTTGTAACGGGCATTCCCCACCCTTGTCACACACCGGGCAATCCAGCGGGTGGTTAATCAAGAGCAATTCCATGACACCGTTTTGCGCCTTTTCAGCAACCGCTGAGGTCTGCTGCGTCAGTACGACCATGCCTTCAGCAACCGTGGTCGTGCAAGAAGTCAACGGCTTGCGCTGTCCTACGACCTCAACCAAGCACTGGCGACAAGCCCCAACCGGGTCCAGCAGCGGGTGATCACAAAAACGTGGAATCTCGATGCCGATTTGCTCAGCAGCGCGAATGACCAGCGTGCCCTTGGGCACACTCAGGTGCACACCATCAATGGTGATGTTGACCAAGTCAGTGGAAACGGCGACGTCAGATGACGCGCCAGTAGTCATGGTCATGCGTTTGCTCCTGCGAACAGTGCGGAGGCCTCATAGGGGAACAACTCCCATGCCGGCGTGTGCGTACCGGCGATGAACTCGTCACGGAAGTACTCAATGGCCGAGGTGATCGGGCTGGTCGCTCCGTCACCGAGTGCACAAAAAGATCGACCCATGATGTTGTCGCACAGGTCGAGCAACTTCTCAATGTCTTCTTCCGTGCCCTTGCCCTGTTCGATGCGCTCCATGATCTGCTGCAGCCACCACGTGCCCTCGCGACATGGAGTGCACTTGCCACAGGACTCGTGCTTGTAAAACTCGGTCCAACGCAAGACGCATCGAACCACCGATGTGGTTTGGTCGAAGATCTGCAAGGCCTTGGTGCCCAACATCGAACCAGCTTCAGCGACGCTCTCGTAGTCCAACGGAACATCGAGGTGGTCTGCCGTCAAGATCGGCGTCGACGATCCGCCCGGCGTCCAAAACTTCAGCGTGCTGCCCTCGCGCATACCGCCAGCAAGGTCAAGCAGCTCGCGCAAGGTGATTCCCAGCGGTGCCTCAATTTGTCCAGGGTTCTTCACATGGCCCGAGAGTGAGTACAACGTGAAACCCTTGGACTTTTCGGTGCCGAACTTGCCGAACCATTCGATGCCGTTAGCGATGATGGAAGGAACGCTCGCCACTGACTCGACGTTGTTGACCACGGTGGGGCAGGCATACAAACCAGCAACAGCCGGGAACGGCGGACGCAGGCGAGGCTGACCGCGGTATCCCTCAAGCGAATCCAGCAACGCGGTTTCTTCACCACAGATGTAGGCACCGGCACCGGCATGAACGGTCAACTCAAGGTCATAACCGCTGCCGTGAATGTTCTTGCCCAATTCACCATTGGCATAGGCCTCAGCAACTGCAGCTTGCACACGACGCAAGACGTGAGGCACCTCGCCACGAATGTAAATGAAGGCGTGGTTTGAGCGAATGGCATACGCGCCGATGATGACGCCCTCAACCAGGACGTGTGGGTTGGCCATCATCAACGGGATGTCTTTGCACGTACCGGGTTCGGACTCGTCGGCATTGACGACGAAGTAGTGCGGCTTGTTATCGCCCTGCGGGATAAAGCCCCACTTCATGCCGGTAGGAAATCCTGCGCCACCGCGACCGCGAAGACCTGAATCCTTGACGGTTTGAATTACGTCCTCAGGCTGCATCGTGGTCAGCGCCTTGCGCGAAGCCTGGTATCCGTTGTGTCGGGTATAGCCCGCGTAAGTGAAGGCGTCGGGTTCGTCCCAGTACGCAGTCAGGACTGGAGTAATAGTGGCCATCAGGCGTCCGCTCCTGGGTTAGCCGGAATGGAGTCGCCACGTTCCTTGGCCAACTTCAAGCCGAGCAATGATGCTTCGCCAGCAGCCGGGCCTTCATTGACCTTGCCGTCAGCAAATCCAGCAAACAAGCGCTCGTTATCGCGCCACGATGTGATGACCGGTCCACGCGTGGACTTCACTTCGCGATTAGCGATCAAGTCATTCATCAAATCAATTGCCGAGCCGGGAGTCTGGTTGTCAAAGAACTCCCAGTCGATGGTCAGCACCGGTGCAAAGTCGCAGGCAGCCTGACACTCAATGTGTTCCAACGTAATTTGGCCATCAGGAGTGGTCTGGTCGTTGCCCACACCGAGGTGATCCTTGAGTTGAGCAAAAATTGCGTCGCCACCCATGATCGCGCACAAGCTGTTGGTACACACACCGACGTGGTGCTTACCCATCGCCCGACGTTTGTACATCGTGTAAAACGTCACAACCCCGGTGACTTCCGCAGCGGTAATCCCCAACTCTGCGGCGCACATTTCAATACCCTCAGGAGTGACGTAGCCCTCTTCGGATTGCACCAAGTGCAACATCGGCAGCAACCCCGAGCGGGCTTGTGGGTATCGCGCCATGATCTCGCGCATTTCAGCGCGAGTTTTTTCGGTCAACGCCATTAGCGGTCGACACCACCCATCACAGGATCAATACTGGCGACCGCGGCCACCACATCAGCGATTTGCCCACCTTCGCACATGGCGGCGGTGGCTTGGAGATTCGTGAAACTTGGATCGCGGAAGTGCACGCGGTAAGGACGGGTACCGCCATCGCTGACGAGGTGAACACCGAGCTCACCGCGCGGTGATTCAACGGCTGTATAGGCCTGACCGGCAGGAACCTTGAAGCCTTCGGTGACCAACTTGAAGTGGTGGATCAAAGCTTCCATGGACGTTCCCATGATTTGGCGAATATGTTCAAAACTGTTACCTGTTCCATCGGCACCGTGCGAAAGTTGTGCAGGCCACGCGATCTTCTTGTCTTCAATCATCACCGGTCCGGGCTTGAGGCGATCCAAGCACTGCTCCACGATCTTCATGGACTCGCCCATTTCAGCAATGCGAATCAAGAAGCGCCCATACGCATCCGCGCTGGTTTGAACCGGCACATCAAACTCATAGTTTTCGTAACCGCAGTAAGGCTGCGACTTGCGCAGGTCGTGTGGCAATCCAGTTGACCGCAAAATCGGTCCAGTAATTCCCAGCGCCATGCAACCTGCAAGGTCCAAGGTGCCCACACCAACCGTGCGGCCCTTCCAAATCGCGTTGTCGACCAGCAGGTCAGCGGTGTCCTTCAAGCGACCCGGCAACATCTTCAGTAGTTCGCGCACTTTTTGCTCGGCACCTTCGGGCAGGTCCTGAGCCAATCCACCCGGGCGGATGTACGCGTGGTTCATGCGCAGTCCCGTGATCATTTCGAACACATCAAGGACAAGTTCGCGCTCACGGAACCCAAAGGTCATGGCCGTCAGAGCGCCGAGCTCCATGCCACCAGTGGCCAAACACACTAGGTGCGACGAAATGCGGTTGAGTTCCATCATCATCACGCGGATGACGTTGGCGCGCTCAGGAATCTGGTCCGTGACTCCCAGCAACTTCTCCACACCAAGGCAGTACGCGGTCTCATTGAAAAACGGTGACAGGTAGTCCATCCGCGTAACAAAAGTCACGCCTTGAGTCCAGTTACGGAACTCCATGTTCTTTTCAATACCGGTGTGCAAGTAGCCAATGCCACAGCGCGCTTCGGTCACGGTTTCGCCATCGAGTTCCAGGATCAAACGCAGCACACCATGAGTGGACGGGTGTTGCGGGCCCATGTTGACGATGATGCGATCTTGGGCCGGGGTGCTGGACAAGTCATGCAACAACTCGTCCCAGTCATTTCCCTGAACCGTAAAGACTTTGCCTTCGGTGGTGTTGCGCTCATCGGCCACGCGAGGATCGCTGTCACTAAAAGTTGTCATTTGTTGTACGACCTCCGCTGGTCTGGCGGATCGATTTGTGCGCCCTTGAATTCCACCGGAATGCCACCGAGCGGATAGTCCTTGCGCTGCGGGTGACCCATCCAGTCGTCTGGCATTTGAATACGCGTTAAGTGCGGGTGACCCGAAAAGATAATTCCAAAGAAGTCGTAGGTTTCGCGCTCGTGCCAGTCATTGGTCGGGTACACCGAAATCAGCGACGGGATGACGGGGTCGGCGTCAGGCGCAGTGACCTCAAGGAACACACGACGGTTGTGCGTGATCGAGAGCAGCGGGTAGTGCGCGTGGAGTTCGGCACCGACTTGTTCGGGGAAGTGCACCCCGCTGACACCCAGGCACATCTCAAAGCGCAAAGCGGCGTCGTCGCGCAGAGCTTGTGCGACTTCAACCAGGTGTTCACGCTTGACCTGAATGGTCATCTGATCGCGATCTATGACGATGCCTTTGATGGCCTGCGCGTGATTGGGCAGAGCCGCTTCAATCGCATCGGCGATGGAGTCAAAAGCGCCACCGAAGGGGCGATCGGCTGCCGCTATGGGTTCGGACTTGACAACCAAGCCGCCGTAGCCGGAGGTGTCGCCGTTCATGACAGCAAACCCTTCATGGCGGACGTGGGTTCAGCCAACAGTGCGGAACGTTCGAGTGCGAGATCCTCGCGAACCTTGTGCACACCCAGCTTCTCGACGGCAATCTTTTCGTGCAACTTCAAGATGGCGTCCATCAACATTTCCGGACGAGGTGGGCAGCCCGGCAGGTACATGTCCACTGGCACAACGTGGTCGACGCCTTGCACGATCGCGTAGTTGTTGAACATGCCACCACTACTGGCACACACACCCATCGCCAAGACCCACTTGGGTTCAGCCATTTGGTCGTAGATCGTGCGCAAAACAGGAGCCATTTTTTGGCTGACGCGACCGGCGACGATCATCAAGTCAGCCTGACGTGGCGAAGCGCGGAAGACTTCCATTCCAAAGCGCGCGAGGTCGTAGCGACCAGCACCCGTGGTCATCATTTCGATGGCACAACAGGCCAGTCCAAAGGTGGCAGGCCACAGGGAGTTCTTGCGCATGTAGCCCGCAAGTCCTTCTACCGTGGTGAGCAGGACTCCACTGGGGAGTTTTTCTTCAAGACCCATGAGTTAGTCCCACTCCAATCCACCACGACGCCAGACATACACGTAGGCGACGAACACGGTGAAGATAAACAGCACCATCTCGATCAAACCAAACAGGCCGAGCTTGTCAAAAGCCACGGCCCACGGGTACAAGAAGACAATTTCGATGTCAAAAATAATGAACAGCATTGCGGTCAAGAAATACTTGATCGGGATCTTGCCGGCGGCCTTGCGCTCGGTGGGGTCAATGCCACATTCGTAGGCGTCCAGGAAGGCGCGGTTGTAGCGCGAAGGCCCAGCAATCGCACCAGAAACGATGGAAAAGAGTGCAAAACCGGCGCCAATGGCGGCGAGCACCAAAATGGGTGTGTAGACGTTCACGTCAGGCGCATCCTCTCGGACATCGAATGGATCAAGTGCGGTGAACCTAGGCTCGACAAGCAGCCCAAAACCCCATATTTACGCATCCCCATCCTAGAACTTGTGGCGTGCGTACTCATGCCGTGGGTGCCATCCGCGACATGGTGTTAACCACATGGTCATAGAAGTCCCCATCGCGTGGATCGGTCAGGTTGGCCAGCATTTTCAGGGTCAAGGTCATCGCGCGCGGGTGCGGCAAACCGTGCTTGGTCGCCAGTCGCATGATCTCGGGGTTACCGATCGCCTTCACGAACCAACGACCCAAGGTGTAGTAACCACCCAGGGACTGCTTCAGGGCTTTGGGATAGCCAGCCAAAGCCAATTCGGCTTGCGCAAAAGTGGGGCGTGACTTGGCTTGAACGATGGCTTCAGCAGCCAGTGCGCCAGATTCCATCGCATAGGCAATGCCTTCACCGTTAAACGGATTGACCATGCCGCCAGCATCGCCAACCAACAACAGCCCGCGGGTGTAGTGCGGCGTGCGGTTAAAGCCCATCGGCAACGCCGCGCCACGAATCGGCTCGGTGCGGTTTTCTTCCCGGAAGCCCCACTCCTCAGGTGTTTGTTCGAGCCACCGCACCAGGAGGTCCTTGTAATCAACGTTGCCAAAAGCCGAACTGGTGTTCAAGATCCCCAAGCCGACATTAACCGTGCCGTCCCCTACCCCAAAAATCCAGCCGTACCCAGGCAGCAACTTGTCGCCGTCCCATAGCTCAAGCCAGGATTCCAACCAGTCTTCGTTGGTGCGTGGACTCGTGTAATACGTGCGAACAGCCACACCCATCGGGCGGTCATCGCGCTTTTGCAGGCCCATCGCCAGACTTAGACGCGTCGAATTTCCATCGGCCGCGACCACCAGTGGGGCGTGATATTCCTGCTCAGGGCCCAATGTTCCGTCAGCGCTCTTGAGTTTGGCCCGCACTCCAGTGATGCGCCCCGTGCGCTCGTCAACGATGGGGCCTTGCACATTGGCGCCTTGCACCAAGTGCGCTCCCGCCTTGACCGCGTGCTCGGCTAGGGCCTGGTCAAAGTCCTTACGCGTGCGAACCAGCCCAAAATCTGGGTAGGTCGACAGCTGCGGCCACGGGATCTCAATAGTGTGACCGCCGCCGACAATGCGCAGTCCCTTGTTGCGGATCCAGCCGTTTTCCTCAGAGATATCGATGCCTAAATCAATGAGCTGCTTGACCGCGCGCGGGGTCAAGCCATCGCCACAGACCTTTTCCCGAGGAAACTCAGTCTTCTCTAGCAACAGCACATCAAGACCGGCTTGAGCCAAGTAATACGCGGTGGTGGAGCCAGCCGGCCCAGCGCCAACGACGATGACGTCAGCGCTCGAAGGTGCCAACTCTTGACTCACAACGCCCCAATCAACTCAGCGATTTGTTGCGTACTTTGTGCGCTTGTGAAAACTTTCACTAAGTACATGTGAAGCATACGCCCGCTACGAAGTTCGGCGCTCGTGGAGTCTTACTCCGGAGCGCTTGCTCGATGTAAGGCCACAATCCCGCCCGAAAGGTTGCGATAGGCCGTGCGCTCCCAGCCCGCAGCACTGATGCGAGCAGCTAATTCGCGTTGGTTCGGCCAGGCCCTGATCGATTCGGCCAAGTACACATACGCATCAGGATTACTCGACATCTTGGTTGCGATGCCGGGTAGGGCCTTCATCAGGTACTCGGTGTAGACCGTGCGGAAGGCCTTTTGCGTCGGGTGCGAGAACTCGCACACCACCAGTCGGCCACCGGGCTTGCAGACTCGAAGCATCTCGCGAAGCCCCGCATCAGGATCGACGATGTTGCGCAGCCCAAAGGAAATCGTGACCGCATTAAAACTGTGATCCGCAAACGGCAACTGCGTGGCATCGCCGGCGACGAAGTTCAACTCGGGCCGAGCTGCTCGACCTGCGCGCAACATTCCTAAGGAAAAGTCGCACGCAATAACGTCAGCGCCGGTAGCCGCAAGCGATTGCGTACTCGCGCCAGTGCCCGCAGCAAGGTCCAGGATGTGCTCACCCGCGCGCGGATCCACCGCGGCCAGCACCGCCTTGCGCCACAAGCGATCTTGACCCATCGACAGCACGGTGTTGGTCACGTCGTAGCGCTGGGCAACATCGTCAAACATTGCAGCAACTTCCTCGGGCGCCTTATCCAGTCCAGCGCGGATGGGCTCGGTCATTGGCCGCCTCGTCGATGGACAAACGTGCCGCCCAGCACAGTGGCCACACATTCCCCAGCGCCATGATCAATCAAGGCTGCAAAGGGGTCACCGTCAGTGGGGACATCAAACACTGCTAAGTCACCCAGCGCGCCCACCGCTAACACACCGACCTGATCGGCTCGGCCACCAGAAAGTTCGCGACCATCCAGACCCAGACAAAAAGCACCACCAAGAGTGATGGCCTGCCAGATCCGCGCATTCAAGTCAGGAAGGTCATAGCCCTGCGAGCGGGCGAGGTCACGCGCAGCACGGGCTTCTTCTAACAGGTCCAAGGATGGTGAGCTGGCTAACGAGTCCGTGCCGATGCCCATGGGTGAACCCTCAGCCAAGTAGTCAGCAATGGGCGGGCGGCCGGCACCCAGAATCTTATTACTGCGCACACAAATCGCGACAGCGGTTCCGCGCTCGCGCAACAACGCCCGATCAGCGGAATCGCAATGCACTCCGTGCGCCACATGAACATCGGCACCCAAACCTTCGAGGCCATCGAGCTCAATGGTTGGCGTGTGGGCAAAACCACCACACGAAATCGCATCCATCTTCCAGCCGATGTTGTTAGCCATATCAGCCAACAAACCCGTGCCCACCGCCACGAACTCGACTTCATCAGCGGACTCGGCCAAGTGCGTGTGCGCACGCAGGCCCAATTCACGACCCCGGCGCATCGACTCAGTAAAAGCGTGCCGACTCAAGGTGTACAGCGAGTGCGGTGATATTCCTGCAGCTCGTGTTTGGGCCATCGCGACATCAAGGGCCTTGTTGACGTCCCCAGCCCGGTCGGCATTCCATTGATCGTCGTCAGCACCCAAGGCTTCGACATAACTAATTCCGCGCAAGCCACTGCGAGCAATCGGTGCCAGGGCAGGGATGTCGGTGACGATGTCAGCCACAGCGGTAGTGCCGCTGCGCAGAGCAAGAAAGGCGCCAGTGCGGGCCGATTCAGCCCACTGCTCATCGGTGGTCACCATGCGACGCTCCACCATCTGGGCAATCCAGGGCGAAAACGGCAAACCCGAAGAGGCAAGGTCGGCATAGGCGGCGTACTGCAAATGTGAGTGCGCGTTGACCAACCCAGGGGTCAGCACTCCGGCATGGTCGCGACGCTTAGCTGCCGGATGCTTGGCGGCCAGGTCTGCAGCCGGACCCACGTCGGCGATGACGCCATTGTCGATGAGGACTGCACCGTCACGAATCACACCGGCATCATCGCTACCGGTGGTCGGTGCATTGGTGACGACGACAGGCGCCGTATGCAAGGTGGCAGTCACGGTTTCAGGTTAACCGGACTTCTTTGACTGCGACTTCTTGCCCTGCTTCGTGCTGGGCTGCTGCTTGTTTGGCTGCTTAGCGCTGGGCTTGGTGACCGGATCAGGCACAGGATCGTTGGTCACATAAACCGCACCGGCTACCGCTGCTGCGGTCGCGAGGCCAAATATCCAGCCACTCACGCCAGCGAACCGGGCAAAGAGGGGAACATTCCACGATCGCCAGTACACGTAATCCAATGGGTGGGTATAGAAGTACTCCACCGGGAACACCAAAGCTCCTTGCGCAAACCACCAGATGGACACCAAGGCCAACACGTAGAAGGTGATCCGCGACCAGGCGCGACGAACGGTCCACTGTTGGTAAGCCAACACGAGCAGGGGCCACCAAGCAAACAGGCTGGGCACGAGTTACCGGCCAGCTGCACGACGAGATAGACCACACCACCGATGACACTGGATCGCACCCAGGTCGGTGCGACCTTCCACGCGCGTCGAAGCCCTGGCAACACCAAAAGGAGAAATGGCGAATAGACGAAGATGCCGCGAAGGGGAGAAAAGAAGGTGGTGATGAGGTCGTTCGTCCATTCGAAGGATGTGGCTTGTCCGCCCGGATTGGTATTCGTTGCGCTGGCAATGCGACCACCGTAAGTGCCAGGAAAGATGTCCCACTGCCCCGAATTGATTTTGTTCCACACCAGCAACCCTGCAAAGCCAACGGCGCTGACGACTCCCACTTTGATCATCGGCAGCCACGATCGCCGTTGTCGGCTCTCCCATACCCCAGCAACCAAAGCAAAGACTGCGGTGTGCGGGCGACACAAAATCGCAAAGGCATATCCGGCTCCGGCCAGGAACCACCGCTGTTGTGTCAGGGCCCACATCGAGAGCCCCAGCGCCAGCATCGTCGGCCCTTCAGTCCAGATCGCATCGGATGCCACGGACCACAGTGACGTCCCAAAGGCCAACACCAGAGCCGCACCCAGGGCGGTCTTTTTTGACACCAGCGTGAGCAAAACCCGATGCATCAAGCTGACAGCGCCAGCGCACGCCAGAGCAGCTGCCACCCCGGACGAGATCAACGAAAAGGTCCCCGTGCGGATCACGAAAGAAAACGGAACCGTGAACAAAATTGCCCCGGGGAAACGATCAGTGCGTTGGTGTCCGTCAAACAGGAACGTCCACGAAGTTCCCGAAAAGGAAGGCAGATTCTCCAGGTTGAGCGAGCCTTGAGTAGCCAAGGTCCAGGCCGGGCGAGCAACAAACAAGGTGTCATTAATGACATTGATGTCGAGCCGGTTTGCCGTGATCACGAAGACAACAAACGTGCCCAAGAAGAGCCACAACGAATACCGATCTTGTAGCCGGCCCAGTTGCTTCACGCGCTCACTCATGACAAAACCCCGCTTGTCTGCGCATGCTCAGTGGAGAACACATCGAGGTTAGGAATCAGTCAAAACGGGGAGCAGACCACGATCAACCGAGGTCGAGGCGAAATGCGAGACCACACCATCATCAACAGGGTCGTTGGCTGGGTCGTCATGAACTTCAATGATCTCGTACAAGGTGTTGCGTTGCGCCGGAGTGCGACCAGCGGTGCGCAGTAGGTGAATGAGCTCGCCACGATTGCTGCGGTGCTTCGCGCCGGCCGATGACACGACGTTTTCTTCCAACATGACCGAACCCAAGTCATCGGCGCCCATGTGCAACGTCAGCTGACCAACATCCTTGCCCACCGTGAGCCAAGAACCTTGTAGATGCGTGATGTTGTCAAAGAACAGTCGTGACAGCGCCACCATCCGCAGGTATTCAAGGATGCTGGCCTGCGTGCGGCCCTTGAGGTGGTTGTTTTCCGGCTGATAAGTCCAGGGAATAAAGGATCTAAAGCCGCCGGTTCGATCTTGCACATCGCGGATCATCGTCAGGTGCTCAATGCGCTCAGCATTGGTCTCGCCGGTGCCCATCATGAAGGTCGCTGTGGATTCAACTCCCAATCCGTGCGCGATCTCCATGATCTCTAGCCAGCGCTCGCCCGATTCCTTCAGCGGTGCAATCTCGGTGCGAGGCCGAGCCACCAAAATCTCGGCGCCTGCTCCAGCAAACGAGTCCAGTCCCGCAGCCTTGATGCGCGTAATGGATTCTTCAATGCTGACACCGGACACCTTGCTCATGTGCTCGACTTCAGAAGCGCCCAGCGAGTGCAAGACCAGTTGCGGATACTCCGCTTTGATAGCGGCAAAGATGTTCTCGTAGTACTCAACACCAAACTCGGGGTGGTGACCACCCTGCAACATGATTTGAGTAGCTCCTAGGTCAACGGCTTCACCACAGCGACGCAGGATTTCGTCCGTGTCGCGGACCCAGCCTTCAGCGTGACCAGGAGCTCGATAAAAAGCACAGAACTTGCACGCCGTGGTGCACACGTTCGTGTAGTTGATATTGCGATCAATCAGGTAAGTCGCCAGGTGGGCTTGATCGCCAAAGCGCGCGCGGCGGGCGTGATCAGCCGCTTGTCCCAACGCATGCAGCGGGGCGAATCGATACAACTCCAAGGCTTCTGCCGGGCTAATCCGCCCGCCATGAGCCGCGTGCTCCAGGAGCGCTGTGTGGGCCGAGGTCATGGACTCAGCCTAGAGCCAATGCCGCTCTGGCGGTGGGCTGGCGTGCTCTGGACTCGGAGCTGAACCGCTACGCACAGCTAGACATGCGGAAGGGGTGGACCCTTGCGGGCCCACCCCTTCGCTTGCAATGTGTCGTTACTCCGAAGAGTCTCGATCACTTCAGGCACTTAGGCCAGGGTGATCGTGACCAGAGCGGTGTAGCGAGCGGCCTTCTGGAAGGCAGGAACCGTCAGCGACAAGGACGACGTGACGTTGAAGACACCACCGGAGGAACCGGTCGTGCTGTTAACTGCCGTGCTCTTGGTGCACAGGTTCACCGTCGAACCAAATGCCTGGGCAGCTGAACCAGCGGTAACTCCACCGGCATTCAACGTGGCGTCAAAGCCGCTGATCGCGGTCTTGCCCACAGCGCTGTAGTCCCAAGCGGTGCCGTTGGTTGCACCAGCACATGAAGGCGTGGCCGTCAGGGCTGAAGCAGCAATCGTGCCGGAAGGAACACCAGTGAAGCTGGAGCCCGTGGCAGTCAATGACCAACCATTGGTTCCACCACGGTTGTCCGACACGGTGATGTCGTTCAACGTACCCGCGATGACAGCTGGTGCAAACGGGGAGGTGATGGTGCCCAAGTTGACGGTGGTGGCGTCACTGTTGGTGTTCGCCGTTCCGACAACCGGGGTGGTTGCTGCACTGTTGCTGGAGCCAGAGGTGGCTGCAGCGTTGACGTAGACGCGCTGGGTCAGGTTGCCCTGAAGAACCGACACGTTCACGTTCTGCTTGGTTGCACATCCAGCACCACCAGTGAGGTCGCCGGTGTAGGCGATGCACTGGTCGAGGCTGATCGTGAAGCCCGTCGAAGCGGCAGCAGTTGCACCCGCAGCGGACGAGACGTCAACGTTGGTGTTGGTAGGTGCACAGGAAGAACCGGAGCTGTTGCACAGCACGGACTTCTCAGACCAACCAACCAGCGTCGTTGCTGGGTCAAGAACGGTGACCGAGGTCGACAGTGTTCCGGTTGAGGAAGCAGTCGGCAGCGGGCTCACGTACTGGTTGATCGAACCACGGATGTAAGGACCAACCGCGGTGCACTGAAGTGCGCCACCCTGAGCAGGAGCACCAAAGCCGGTGCACTGCGGGCTACCAATCGTACCGTCAGACAGACCGTAGAAGTTTCCGATGGCGTTGGGGATCTGAGCCGAAACAATCTCTCGCGACAGCGGAAGCGTGTTCGAACCAGTCAACGTGACAACGGTTCCAGGTCCACCAGCGGCGGGCGAAATAGCCGCAGCAGCCGAACCAAGGATCGTAAGAGGCGTCAAAGACACGTTCGAACCCTCAGTGAGCTTGATGGCACGAACACCAGTGGTGTTCGTCGTCAGAACTGCGATACGACCGGTCAAGACACCCGAACTATCGGTTTCAAGGACCTTGCCGTTGGTGGAGTTTGCCGAGTCACAGGACGAGCCTGCAGCGTTACACAGTTCAACGGTGAAGTCAGACGAAACCTTAGAGGCTCCCCAGACCGTACCGGTCAAGTTGACCGTTCCGACCGCAGTGTTCTTCGTGGCATTGCGAACATCACCGGCAAGACCACGGGTGTAGGAACCAGCGCCAGTAACCGTTGCACCAACGAAGGTGACCTGGGCGTTGGGACCGGTAATCGTGAAGGTGTTCTTCACAACCGTCGAGTCCGCAGGAGCAGTCTTAGCAATACCTGGCTGTCCACTT
>JAPLBW010000188.1:14843-20933 GCA_026392555.1 Actinomycetota bacterium | reverse complement strand
CGTGCTTAACGGTCACCTTGCTTGATGGATTGGTCGTCGCACGATCGGTGTTTGAATCCTCCATGAACTACCGCAGCGTCATGGTGCTGGGAACCTGCCGTGTGGTGGTGGGTGAAGACAAGGCCGCTGCACTCCAAGCCATTAGCGATCACCTGCTGCCCGGTCGCTGGGACGATGCGCGGCACCCGAACGAACAAGAAGACAAGGCCACCCTGGTTCTCGCCTTGGAACTCAATGAATGTTCGGTGAAAATCAGTGCTGGCCCGCCCGACGATGTCCCCGCCGATGTGACCCTTCCGATCTGGGCGGGCGTGGTTCCCCTGACGGACCACTTTGGCGAACCCATCGATGCACCCGACCTTCCGGTTGGGATTGCCGTTCCGGACTACATCCGCCAGTGGAAGCGCTAGTTCCGCATGGCTGATGACTACAAGCACCTGTCGTTGTGGTGGGACAGCCTGCCGGATGGATTGCGTCACAGCGATCGACCAGCCCTGTCCGTACGGTTATCTGCCGATGTGGCCATCGTTGGTGCTGGATATAGCGGCTTGTGGACCGCGTACTACCTCTTAAAGCAGCAGCCCGACCTGAAGGTGGTCGTGCTGGATGCGCACGTTGCTGGCTTTGGTGCATCAGGGCGTAACGGGGGCTGGTGTTCTGCACTGTTCCCCGCTGCCATTGATACCGTCGCGGCTCGCTCTTCGCGAGAGCAGGCACTGGCTCTGCACGAACACCTGGTGGATGCAGTCGATGAAGTCGATCGTGTCCTACACGCCGAAGACATTGATGCCGACTTTGCCAAGGGCGGCACTCTTACCCTGATTCGTTCACAGGCCCAAGCCGATCGAGCAGCCGAGGAACTCGCCATGGCTGAGGACTTCGGTTTAACGCCACACCACACCCGCGCGTTGGATGCGGCCCAAGCACTGAGCCAACTCCGCGCCACTGATGTGCAAGGTGCGCTCTTTACCCCTGACTGTGCTGCTATTCATCCAGCCAAACTCGTTCGCGGACTTGCCATGGCGGTGGAAGGACTCGGGGGAATCATCTACGAACACTCCCCCGCACTCGATATCAAACCTGGTTCTGTGGAAGGCGAATGTTTCACTGTCCGAGCACCCATCGTGGTCCGCGCTACCGAGGGATACACACCCAGTTTGCGAAGTTTCAAACGACAGTTGGCTCCGGTGTATTCCCTCGTTACCGCAACCGAACCGATTCCTGACGCGATGTGGGATGAGATTGGTCTCAGGGAGCGCGAAACCTTCGGCGACTATCGCCGGCTACTGGTCTATGGCCAACGAACCGCAGACAATCGAATGGTGTTTGGCGGTCGCGGTGCCCCCTATCACTTTGGTTCACGCATTGCTCCCGAGTTTGATCGCGACAATGCAATCTTTGCCGAGCTTGAACGTTCGCTGGTTGAACTCTTCCCCGTCTTGCAACGAACAAAAATCACGCATCGCTGGGGCGGACCACTAGGGGTTCCCCGCGACTGGTTTGCCTCAGTCTCACTGGACCCAACCACCGGCCTGGGAACGACCGGCGGTTATGTCGGCGATGGGGTGGGCGCATCAAACCTGGGTGGACGCACGCTCGCCGACTTGGTGTTGAGCCGCTCGACACCACGTACGCAACTGCCGTGGGTCAACCAGGCGTCACCGAAGTGGGAACCAGAGCCGCTGCGATGGATTGGCGTCAACGCTGGACTAGTAGCGATGTCCACGTCGGATCCGATCGAAGCGCGCACCGGCAAACAGGCTAGGCGTGCACGATTTGCCAGCCGATTCACCGGACATTAGCCGCATGCAATGCTTCATCCACCCGCACAGACCGGAGTCACCATGAGCAGCAAGCCGATTGCACCGCTTGACCTGATCGTTGCGGACTCTTTGCTGTCTGAAGAAGAGCGTGCCATTCGTGAAACGGTGCGCACCTATCTTGAAGCCGAAGTCGCGCCGCATATCTCCGGATGGTTTGAAGCCGGCGAACTTCCGGTGCGTGAAGTGGCGCAAGGATTGGGTGAACTTGGGCTCTTGGGCATGCACCTGAAGGGGTATGGGTGTGCCGGCATGAGCGCGGTGTCCTACGGATTAGCGTGCATGGAACTCGAAGCCATTGATTCCGGGCTGAGATCGCTGGTAAGTGTTCAAGGTTCGCTGGCGATGTTTGCGATCTGGAAGTTTGGCAGCGAGGAACACAAGCAGGAATGGTTACCCCCGCTTGCCAGTGGCCAAGCAGTCGGGTGTTTTGGTCTGAGCGAAGCTGACTTTGGCTCCGACCCCGCGGGCATGCGCACCTTTGCCAAGCGCGATGGCTCTGATTGGGTTCTCAACGGCTCCAAAATGTGGATCACAAATGGCACAGTCGCTGATGTTGCTGTGGTGTGGGCCAACACTGATGATGGGATTCGCGGTTTTGTCGTTCCGACAACGACCGCGGGATTTAGCGCCAATGCGGTGAAGCACAAGTTGTCACTGCGCGCCTCTGACACTGCCGAGTTGGCTTTCGACAACGTGCGACTCCCTGGGTCAGCCATGCTCCCTGACGTGAAGGGACTCAAAGGACCCCTGTCGTGCTTGTCGGAAGCCCGTTTTGGCATTGTTTTTGGAGTCGTGGGTGCAGCTCGTGATTGTTTAAGTACCGCCATCGACTACTCGCTCTCGCGGGAGCAGTTTGGCCAACCCATCGCCGGGTTCCAGCTGACTCAAAAGAAGCTCGCTGACATGTCTCTGGAACTGCAGAAGGCTTACCTCTTGGCGCTGCACCTAGGGCGCCTCAAAGACAACGACCAGATCACGCCGGCCATGGTCAGCGTGGGCAAACTAAATAATGTTCGCGAAGCCCTTGCCATCGCCCACGAAGCACGAACCATCCTTGGTGGGAATGGCATCACGCTGGAGTACTCGATCCTTCGTCATGCCAACAACCTTGAGGCAGTCCTCACCTACGAAGGCACGAGCGAGATCCACACCTTGGTTGTCGGCGAAGCCATTACGGGCATCGGGGCATACCGGTAATGCAATTGACCTTTGAGCACACCTTTGATGCACCTATCGACACGGTATTTGCCATGTTGACCAGCGCGGACCTGTATGCCGCACTAGATGAGCGTGCGCAAGTCACGATTCAGCAGCAAGACCAGGTGTGCACCATGCGCATCGAACGTTCCTTTCCTACCGATGACATCCCCAGCCCCGCACGTTCACTGGTGGGAGATTCCATCCAGATTCTCGAAGAGACGCAGTGGGTGGCTGCGGACAAGGGATTCAGTGCCACCTTCGATGTTCGTGCCCCCGGTAAGCCACTAACATTTATCGGCACCATTGAACTGACATCGCACAAGGCAAAGACGACGTTTGCGTTAAGCGGCACTGTGAAAGTCAACGTGCCACTGATCGGCGCTGGATTAGAAAAGCAAGTGGGCGAACTCTTGACGTTCCAATTGCAAGAAACTGCTGGCCAAGCCCAGGAGCTCTTGCGTTAGTCCTGCGGGTATGCGGCTGCGAGTTGACCGCACGCGCCATCGATTTCTTGGCCACGCGTATCTCGGACCGTCACGGTAATGCCACCAGCCTCCAGACGTCGGACAAACTCCCTTTCATCTTCGGGTCGAGAGGCTGTCCAGGGTGAGCCTGGCGTGGGGTTCAGCGGAATCAAGTTCACGTGAACCAAGCGAACATGTCGGCGCGCCAGCCCTGATCATTGATGTCCCTGATCAGTGCGTACTCGATGGAATAGCGACGACCGGTCGAGCGTGAATAGCGATCAGCAGCCTCCAAGACTTCAGAGACTTTCCAGCGAGTATTGACCGGAACCAACGTGTCGCGCAGTTCATCATCGGGTGCGTGCAAGGAGACCGCCAACCTCACAGGCAGGTTCTCCTCGATGAGTTGATCAATGCGAGGCACAAGCCCGACCGTTGAAACCGTGATCGAGCGGCGTGACAATCCCAGTCCGTGTGAATCCTTATCGGTGAGACGACGCAACGCACCCATAACTGCCTTGTAATTGGCCAGCGGTTCACCCATGCCCATGAATACGACGTTGCTGAGGCGCACCGGTGATCCACCGACGCCGCCCTCCTGCAACAAGCGAGCTGCTGCCACCACTTGGTCCACGATTTCACCGGTGGACAGGTTGCGCGTGAGGCCGGCTTGACCGGTAGCGCAAAACGGACAGTTCATGCCACACCCGGCCTGCGAGGAAATACAGACCGTGGCGCGCTCGGGATAGCGCATCACCACCGACTCGACCATGACGCCATCGTGCAAACGCCAGAGCTGCTTCGCCGTGGTCTCGTTATCGCAGGTAATCGTGTGAACAGGAGTCAACAGCATGGGCAAAACCGCCTCAATCCATTGCTTGCGATCAGCAGCGGGAAGGTCGGTCATCACGTCAGGGTCAATCTCAAAACGTTCAAAGTAATGATGAGCAATTTGCTCAATACGAAAGGCTGGAACATTCAATTCACGAGCAAGATTGGCGCGCTCCGCCGGATCAAGGTCCGCTAGATGCTGGGGCGGGCGCTTGGCCTTAGGTGCTACGAAAACAAGTTCACCGGGTGTGGTCATGACGTGGTCAGCAATGCTGCAAGTACGAGCCAAACCATCGGCACGGTGACCAAGAGTGAGTCGACGCGGTCAAGCAATCCACCATGACCCGGCAGGATTTGGCTCATGTCCTTAATCTGCAAATCACGTTTGACCAGGGACTCCCCCAGATCGCCGACCGTTGCCGTCAACGTGGCCAAAATTCCTAGAACCACTCCCACCCACCAAGGGCCATCAAGGAGAAAAACAACACACGCGATGGCAAAGATCAAACTCACCACAATGGAACCGCCAAAGCCTTCCCATGACTTCTTTGGACTCACCAAAGGAGCCATCGGGTGCCGACCAATGAACACGCCCACCATGTAGCCACCGGTGTCGCTGGCGGCAGTGACAAGCACGGCGGTCAATACCTTGGCCGGTCCTTGATCTTCTTGAATCAAGACGATCAAGAAACTCGCCAAGAACGGAATCCATGCCACAACAAAGGCAGCACACACCGCATCGCGGACAGCATTCGTGCCACCCACCAAAAGTCGCCACAGCAAGACCACGGGAACGACGCATAAAAGCCCAGCGATTAAGCCTTCGGCGCCATAGAAATAAGCGACGGCGGGCAAAATGAGTCCAGCACCGAGCAAGGCAACAGGCGATAAGAGATAACCAGCCTGGGTTAGTGCTGTGCGGATTTCCCACAGCCCCACGCAGATGCCGATGGATATCAGGACGGCGAAGACATATTCAGGGAGCAACAAACACGCGCCCAGCACGAGGAACAACGACAACCCAACAGCCGTTGCTCGACCGAGTGGGCGCCCAGCACTTGGCCGCTGCGTTGTCTCCGGTGCACTCATCGCGGGCCCTCCTTCGGTGGGTCGTTAGACCTCGAGGAGTTCGCTTTCCTTGTGCTTCAAAATCTCGTCAACGTGCCCCACCGTGCGGGTGGTCAATTCGTCAAGTTGCTTTTCGGCACGACGCACATCATCTTCGCCAGCCTCGCCATCCTTGATCAGCTTGTCGAGGATTTCCTTGGCGTGACGACGAATATTGCGGATTGAAATCTTGGCGTCTTCTGCCTTGGTGCGGGCCACCTTGATGTATTCCTTGCGGCGGTCTTCGGTCAGCTCAGGCAACACCACGCGAATAACAGTGCCGTCATTGCTGGGGTTAGCGCCCAGGTCTGATTCGCGAATAGCTTTTTCGATGGCAGTCAATGCGGTCTTGTCAAAGGGCGTGACCAGAACCATGCGAGCTTCCGGCGCCTGGAAGGAAGCGAGCTGGTTTAACGGAGTCAAGGTGCCGTAGTAATCAGCAACAATCTTGGCGAACATCGATGGGTTGGCCCGGCCAGTGCGGATAGTCGCAAAGTCTTCCTTAGCAACCGTGACAGCCTTTTCCATCTTTTCTTCGGCCTCAAGCATGGTTTCGTCGATCATCATGACCCTTTCGTGCTGGACGTGTGTGCACTTGCCACCGTGGTGGGGTGGGCGGCCGAAACCAGCGTTCCGATCCTCTCACCATTTGCCTGCTCTTGTGC
>JAPLBW010000188.1:0-14757 GCA_026392555.1 Actinomycetota bacterium | reverse complement strand
TGTCCATGCACAAACTGAATGCGGTTGCATCCGCGACCTTGAGGCCTCGTCCCAAAACATCGCGATATTCAATGTAGCTAAAGCGCTGGGCATCGGGATTAGTCCGAGGATCGCTGTCATAGACACCATCCACGCTCTTGGCCATGAGGACGACTTCACAGTCGATCTCGAGTGCACGCTGAGCGGCTGTAGTGTCAGTGGAGAAGAACGGTGCGCCCAAGCCGGCGCCAAAGATGACCACTCGGCCCTTTTCGAGGTGCCGGATGGCCCGACGCGGAACATAAGGTTCAGCGACTTGACCCATGGCGATCGCTGTTTGCACGCGCGTGCCAATGCCTTCCTTCTCCAAGAAATCTTGAAGGGCCAGGCTGTTCATGACCGTACCGAGCATTCCGATGTAGTCCGCACGTGCGCGATCCATCCCGCGCTGGCTCAGCTCCGCACCGCGGAAGAAGTTGCCACCACCGATGACCACGGCAACCTGCACGCCAGTATTCGCCACTTCAGCAATTTGCTTGGCGACGAGCTGGACGACGTCAGGGTCAACACCCAAACTGCCACCACCGAAGACTTCCCCTGAAAGCTTCAGCATGACGCGGCGGTAGCCGCCAGTGGGTGTGGCCATAAACTTAAGCTCCTACCTCAAAGCGAGCAAAGCGAGACACCGTGGTGTTGGCTTCGGTAAGGACAGCCCGGACCGTCTTCTTGCTGTCTTGAACCGACGACTGCTCCAGCAACACGACTTCCTTGTAGAAGCCATTGACGCGGCCTTCGACGATCTTTTCCAAAGCAGCTTCAGGCTTGCCCTCTTCGCGAGCCGTGGCTTCGGCGATACGACGCTCGGATTCCACAGCCTCAGCTGGGATGTCTTCGCGGTTGACGTATTGGGGACGCATCGCGGCGATTTGCATGGCTGTGGCGCGAGCCACTGCCTCATCACCATCGAAAGCCACCAAGACGCCGACCTGGGCAGGCAGGTCAGCCGAACGCTGGTGCATGTAGGCGGTCACTGTTCCGTCGAGGACGATGACATTTCCGATTTCGATCTTCTCGCCGATGACGGCGTTGAGTGCTTCGATACCGGCAGCAACGGTGCGACCATCAGCCATCGCCGTGCCCATCAAGGTCTCTACATCAGCGGTCTTGTTAGCGGCAGCAGCCGTAACAATCGCGTCAGCAAGAGTCTTGAAATCATCATTCTTTGCGACGAAGTCGGTCTCGCAGTTGAGTTCGATCATCGCGCCATCAGCGGCAGCAACCAGACCATTGGTTGCTTCCCGCTCGGCACCACGCTTGGCTGCCTTTGCGGCACCCTTGATGCGCAATACTTCAACAGCGGCATCGTAATCGCCATCGGTTTCTTCGAGGGCCTTCTTACAATCCATCATGCCGGCGCCCGTGAGGTCACGGAGCTTCTTTACTTCAGCGGCGCTGAAATTTCCCATGAGTGCGCTACATCCCTTGTTCGTAAACGGTCAGGTAAAGGTGCGAATCAGGCTTCGCTAGTGGTGGCTGGCTCAGCAACTGCTACGGGAGCTGCTTCTGCTTCTACAGCGGGAGCTGCTTCTGCAGGTGCATCAGCGGTGGCGCCGGCGAGAAGTTCGGTTTCCCACTCAGCCAACGGCTCTCCAGCGGCCAGTTCGGAACCGACTTCATCGGTTGCGCGACCAGCACCGGCACGTGCCATCAAGCCCTCAGCAACAGCATCCGAGATCACGCGAGTGAGCAAGCCCACCGAGCGAATCGCGTCGTCGTTGCCAGGAATCTTGTAGTCGACTTCGTCGGGGTCACAGTTGGTGTCCAAGATGGCGACAACCGGGATCTTGAGCTTGTGGGCTTCGGCCACAGCAATGTGCTCTTTGTTGGTGTCCACGATCCACACGGCGCTAGGCACCTTGGTCATGTCGCGAATTCCACCAAGGATGCGCTCGAGCTTGACCTTTTCGCGCTTGAGAACAAGCAATTCCTTCTTAGTCATGCCACTGGCAGCGACGTCGTCAAAGTCAATAACTTCGAGTTCCTTCAGACGCTGCAAACGCTTGTAAACGGTCTGGAAGTTGGTGAGCATTCCACCCAACCAGCGCTCGTTGACGTAGGGCATACCCACGCGCGTGGCCTGCTCGGCGATGGATTCTTGAGCCTGGCGCTTGGTGCCAACAAACAACACGGTGCCACCTTGGGCCACGGTCTGCTTGATGAACTCATAAGCGCTGTCAATGAAAGCCAACGACTGCTGCAAGTCAATGATGTAGATGCCATTGCGCTCAGCAAAAATGAAGCGCTTCATCTTGGGGTTCCAGCGACGGGTCTGGTGCCCGAAGTGGACGCCGCTCTCGAGGAGCTGGCGAGTGGTAACAACGGCCATGCCGAATACTTCCTAACGCAAGCCAGCGAACACGCACGCGCGATCACCGGACAATTCCGGTTGACGTCAACGACCAGGTAGTCGAAGACCCTGACCTTCAGCGAGTCATTCCACCAAATGGCCGCGCCACCGAAGTGTCACGAACTATTCGGACCTAAGGAACGAGTGCCCCACCATGAGTGGGTCGTAAAGGTGCGAAGTCAGCTCACCGAGGTGAACTGCTGGATCTAAGGGTACGCGTTGGCCTTACTGAGCCGTCCACAGCCCTGACTTTCCACCTTCGACCCATACATGGAGCCCTCGATTCGCCACACTCAGCCAAGGTGGGCCAATGATTGCCCTATCAACCCGCGCGGTCCTGGTTGCCTGCCTGGGACTAGTGCTCAGCCTGTGCACACCCGCCGTAGCTGGGGCTAGCGGTCAATGGCGATGGCCCGTGACCGGACCGCATCGCGTGATTCACCCCTACCAGCCACCCGCCCACAACTGGCTCCCTGGCCATCGAGGCGTCGACTTAGGCGTTGGATCGAGCCGCGTGGTCTATGCCGTGGGAGCGGGTCGCGTCAGTTTTGTCGGACAGATTGCACACCGGTCCGTAGTGGTCATCATGCATGTCGGAAACCTGCGCACCACCTACGAACCAGTGACGGCGACCGTTCGCCTGGGGCAGCGCGTCGCAGTGGGACAGCGCATCGGCATCGTGCAAGGGCAGGGATCACATTGTCGCCCTCGCTGTTTGCACTTAGGTCTTAAGCGAGGGACGGCCTACCTCAATCCCCTACTGCTTTTTGCTCCCAATCATGCGCGGCTGCTGCCGCACCTTGATCCTTAGTCCTGACCGACTTCGGCCATCTTTGAGCGCATTTGAATGACAGCCTTGGAGTGCATCTGGCAGATGCGACTTTCGGTCACGCCCAACACTTTTCCGATCTCAGCCAGCGTGAGACCTTCGTAGTAATACAAAGTGACAACGACTTTTTCGCGCTCCGGCAGACCGTTAATAGCGTTCGCGAGGATTTGCTTGGTCTCTTCGGTTTCAAAGGCCATCACCGGGTCTTCAGCTCTGGTGTCTTCCAAGGTGTCGCCCAGGCTCACGCCTTCACCCTTGTCGCCACCACCTAAGAGTTCGTCCAACGCCACCACATTGACGTACGAAACCTGGCTGAAAATCGTATGCAGATCACTCAGCGAGATCTCCATATGGGCCGCTACCTCGACTTCGGTGGGCGTGCGGTGCAGCGTGGTTTGCAGTTCCGCGTAGGCGCGCTCAACACTCTTGGCCTTGGCTCGAACCGAGCGCGGAATCCAGTCGATGGATCGCAATTCGTCGATGATGGCGCCACGGATGCGAGTGATGGCATAGGTCTCAAACTTAATCTCGCGCGCGAGATCAAACTTAGTAATCGCATCAATGAGGCCAAAAATCCCGTACGAGACCAAGTCGGACTGCTCAATATTCGGCGGCAAACCCACGCCCACTCGCCCAGCCACGTACTTAACCAGCGGTGAATAGTGCAGGATCAAACGATCGCGTAAACCCTGTTCTTCAGTGGCCTTGAAATCAATCCAGAGTTGGCGCAAGACGGCTTCGGCATCTGCGGGGTCATCGTCAAAGATTCCGGCGTCATCAAAGTCGCCCGGAGCTTCTGGTTCTGCCGTGTCTGCTGCGGCAAGGAGTGCATCGGCTTGTGCTTCGAGTTCAGCAGCGCTGAGAGTCGCGGTAGTGGCTGCGGCTTCGGTGTCGGTGTCGGTGTCGGTGTCGGTTTCGGCTGTGTCGGCTTCGGCATCAAAGCCGACGAAGTCGGTCGCATCCAAATCCAAGCCTGCGTCATCGCC
The DNA here is from genome assembly GCA_026392555.1 of Actinomycetota bacterium. Classification (GTDB taxonomy): domain Bacteria; phylum Actinomycetota; class Actinomycetes; order UBA12327; family UBA12327; genus AcAMD-2. The sequence continues at coordinate 10,556 of JAPLBW010000188.1, read as the reverse complement.
AGAGCTAGCGGCTGCGCCACTACGCCCGGGGGTGCGCTTGCTCATAGGTAGCCCTCAACCTTTCGACCGACACATGGGTATAGATCTGCGTGGTGGCAAGGCTAGCGTGACCAAGCAGTTCCTGAACTGAGCGTAGGTCAGCGCCACCCTCAAGTAAGTGAGTTGCCGCCGAATGGCGCAGGCCGTGTGGTCCCACATCTGGGGCGCCAGGGGCTGCGGCCAAGCATTGGTGCACGACTTCACGAGCCGCCCGAGCACCCAATCGGCCACCGCGGGCGCCCAAGAAGACGGCATCGCTGGGAGTGCCGGCCCGGATGAGCGCCGCACGGCCAGAGGCGATCCACGCCGCTACAGCCCGTTGAGCTGGTTTGCCCATCGGAACCGTGCGCTCCTTTTTACCCTTACCAAAAACTCGGACCGTCGAGCGGTCCCAATTCAGATCAGCTAGGTCGAGTGCAGTGAGCTCGCTGACTCGAATCCCGGTCGCATACAACAACTCCATGATGGCCACATTGCGCAGTGCAACGGGAGCGCCGTCGTCCGCTACATCAGCGGCAGCATCCAAGACCACCACCATGTCATCGGCGCGAACGACTTCTGGCAATGTGCGATGCGACTTGGGAGAGGCAAGCCGCGAGCCAGGATCCTCCGCAATTAAGCCCGTGCGTTGGATCCATGCCGTGAAGGCTCGCGCAGCAGCAGCATGTCGAGCCAAAGTGGTGCGGGCGCGCCCCGTACTTTGTTGGCGGGCCAGCCACGAACGCAGCGTGGACAACGATAATTGATCAACCGTGGTGACCCCTAGTCGCTGGGCATGGACCAGCAACGCCTGCACGTCATTGGTATAGGCCCGCACCGTGTGATCGGATAAACCACGCTCATCACGAAGGTGAACCACAAAAGCATCAAGGACTTCCTGCAAGGGCACTGCGATCTGGGCATCGCCAGAGTCATTGACAGGGGAAGTCATGGCTCCACCGTGGCTTAAAGTCGCGCGTACGGCAAGAACCAACGCCCTTCTACCAGCAAATAGTGCAGCGGTCCCGCCTGTTCACCACGGATTCAACAGTTCACGCACGTCGTCAGCGGACGTCACCAAAGTGGCCCCATCGCGAATTAATTCATGGGTTCCGACCGACATCATGGAGGTCACCGGACCTGGGACAGCCATGACGTCGCGACCAAGTTCTAGTGCTCGCGTGACCGTGCTCGCACTCCCGCTGCGTGCTGCTGCTTCGACAACCAGCGTGGCACGCCCGAGCGCTGCGATCAGTCGATTGCGCGCGAGGAATCCCTGACGGGTCGGATGCATTCCGGGCGGAAGCTCGGTCATCACCACACCGGTAGCCATGACCGCATGAAGCAGCGAGGTGTTGCCAACGGGATAGACCTGATCAATTCCATTGGCCAGTACCGCGATCGTCACGCCTTGAGCAGCAAGTGCCCCGCGATGCGCCGCAGTATCGATGCCAAACGCCCCACCTGAGACGATCACGACTCCATCGGCAGCAAGATCGGCGGCGATCTCGTGCGCAACAGTGGTCCCGTAGTTCGTGGCAGCGCGCGCACCCACCATGGCTACGGAGTATTTCGGTTTCACATTCGGTGAACTGGGAGCTCCGCGCATCCACATGACCCAAGGGCAACGGGCCTGCAGGTCGTTGAGTGCAACGGGCCACAACTCATCGCCGGGAATGACCACGTGAGCTCGGCACTGCTGCGAGACATCCATCGCCTGCTGAACTGCCGTGCGGGGATCATCGGGCAATCGTTTGAGATAGGTAGTGGATCGTCGCAAGGTGCTTCGGCGACTCAGCAGAGCCTCAACTACGGCGATGGCTCCAACAGCATTCAGGTGCTCGTGGAGTTGGGAATCCCCCACCGATGCCACCATCGCCAGCAGCACCCGTGCGGTGCGTTCATTCCATTTCATCAGGGAGCAATCCGCGCCGAATCGTTGCGCAAGGTCACCGCTTCTTGGACATCAGCGAGGCTGGGTCGATCACGACCAGCCAAATCAGCAAGAGTCCAGGACACCCGCAACACTTTGTCGATCCCACGACCGCTGACCACGGACTTTTGGTCCCGCAGCCACCCCAATGCTGGTTTCGGAACTCCCAAGGGACCTGAACCCTTTAATTGCGAACCAGCAACGGTGGCGTTGGAATCACACCCGGTGCCGTCGAGCCGAGCTGCCATGCGATCGGCTGCGGCTTGGACGCGAGCTGCCACAGTGGCGCTGGACTCTTCAACCTCGGTCTCACTCAGTAGGACTGCGCGATCCACCCCGTGCGTATGCACCACCAGATCAATACGGTCGAGCAACGGCCCGGAGATCTTGTGGGCATAACGGCGACGCTGCATCGGGGTGCAATGACAACCAATCCCGCGCTGATCAGTTGCACCACACGGACAGGGGTTTGCCGCAAGGACTAACTGAAAGCGTGCGGGGAAATGCGCGACAAAGCCTGACCGTGCCACTCGCACAAATCCAGACTCCAAGGGTTCGCGTAGTGAATCCACAACTGACCGAGCAAACTCGGGGGCTTCGTCAAGGAACAAGACTCCACGATGAGCGCGCGACACAGCGCCCGGCTGTGGTCGCCCGCTGCCACCGCCCACCATGGCAGCCAGGGTTGCGGTGTGGTGTGGGGCTTCAAAGGGCGGGCATTGCATTAGCGGATGTACCGGATCCAGTGATCCATCGAGCGAATGGATCGCCGTAATTTCCTGAGCTGCTTTCCGAGACAGCGCAGGCATGATCGTCGGCAAGCGTTCAGCCAACATGGTCTTGCCGGCACCAGGCACACCCATCATGAGCAGGTGATGTCCCCCAGCTGCTGCTACTTCCAGCGCGCGCTTGGCTAATGGCTGACCCTGAACTTCGCTGAGGTCCAATCGATGTGCCACAGGCTGACGCCCCGCGGAGCTTTCGTGTCCCGATTGCGGGGTCACTGGCTCATCGGTGCCCGATAGCACCGCAAAGGCATGGGCCAACGAATGCACACCGATGACGCGCACCTGCTCGACGAGCCCGGCCTCCTCTACATTGGCCGCCGGGACAATCACCGAGCGCATTCCAGCACGAACAGCAGCAAGCACGGCAGGCAAGACTCCGCGCACTGCGCGTACCTGACCATCGAGAGCTAATTCCCCCAAGATCACGGTGTCAGCGATGGACTCAAGGGGCAATACCTGATCGGCGGCCATCATGGTCAGAGCAATTGCGAGATCTGTGACTGCTCCGGCCTTCGGGATCCAGGCAGGCGACAAGCTAATCGTGACGCGCTTTGCTGGCCAGCGATGACCGCTATTGACCAAGGCAGCTCGCACTCGGTCCTTGGCTTCGTTGACACCCCGATCGGGCAAACCCACGATGGATGTGCCGACCACGCCATCGGCTAGGTCAACTTCTACATCAACGATTGCACCATCCACCCCGATGAGCACCACTCCCTTAGAGCGGGCAATCCCTGAGTCAGACGACATGTTGGTGATGGGTTAGTTCCGGCTCGCCCATTCCTGAATCAACGATGGCCACCACGTCAAAGCGCAGCTCCCGGGGACCGAGTCCTTGTTCCTGCAGCCAAGCGAAAGCCAGCCGTTGCAATCGATTGGCCTTTTGTGCCGTGATGGCTTCAAACGGCGAACCAAAGCGATGGGAGCTTCGCGTTTTGACCTCACACATCACCACCACATCGCCGTCGCGCGCCACGATGTCGATCTCACCCATCGAACAGCGCCAATTGCGATCAAGGATGACCAGCCCTTGATTAGAGAGGTAGGTGACCGCGAGGTTTTCGCCGCGACGGCCTAGGACGAGGTGATGGCGCATGCTGGCTTTCATTGCGCACAGCATGGACGGATCGCAGGCGAAGACAGACTGGTCGACTCATGGGTGGGCTAAAAGGCACCGACGAACACCCTGCTGTGTGACGCGTTAGGTGAGGGAATCAAATTCCGGACTCGCAGGGTGGGCCAACTCCTCCACCTGAACATCCTTAAAAGTAATCAAGCGCGCATTACGGATGAAGCGTGCCGGCCGATGGTTATCCCAAATCCAGGCATCGTCTACAACGACTTCGAAATAGGCCTGCCCGGCGGGTGTGAGTCTGGTTTCCACTTCCACGCTATTGCACAGGTAGAACCGCTGATCGGTTTCAACCGCGTACTTGAACATGGCGAAGACGTCGCGATATTCCTTGAATAAGGTGAGCTCGGTGGCGGCCTCATAGTTTTCCAGTTCATCCGAACTCATGCGCGCACCTTCCCCTTCGCCGACGTTCCTCTCGTCGAGGAGGACTTCACTGTAGATGACATTTCGATGCCGTGAAGGCGCGCTGCCGAAATAACTGGCGCGAACGAGTAGCGATGGACAGCCCTGGGACCATGGTCAACCAAAGCCTGTCGGTGCGCCGCGGTGACGTATCCCTTGTGGCCGGCAAAACCATATTCGGGAAATTGCTGATCAAGCTCACACATGATCCGGTCTCGGGTGACCTTGGCAATGATGGAGGCTGCCGCCACGGACGCACACACTTGATCGCCCTTCCAGACCGCCAGCGAGGGAATTGGCAAACCTTTGATGGGATAGCCGTCGGTCAACGCATACTGTGGAACAACGGACAATCGGGCGATGGCTCGGCGCATTCCTTCGAGGTCAGCGTGATGCACACCGAGTTCATCAATTTCAGCCGGCTCCACCACCACCACAGATACCGCGGTGGCCTGACTCATGATCGTGTCAAACAGGGCTTCGCGTCGTCGCGGTGTGAGCGCCTTCGAGTCGTTGACCTCCGCGAGGTCATCGCCTAACACCACCGCTGCCACAACGAGTGGGCCGGCGCAGGCACCTCGGCCGGCTTCATCAACGCCGGCTATTGGACTAAAGCCACGCAACGTGAGTGCAGCTTCGTAGCGGCGTAAATCGCGCTTCGTGGCGGTCAATGTATTCGTGGCCATTGCGATCGGTCTATTTCCCTGCGGGCTTGACCGGAATAGAACTAAACGTTTCTGGCACTCGCAAGACCGACCACCGACTCACCGGCCAACCCACCCACATGCCACGACCCAGCACCCTGTCGATCGGGACAAACGGACCACCGGGATCTTGCTGATGGAAGCGCGAATCCCCTGAGGCCGAGCGATGGTCTCCCATCACCCACAGGGAACCCACGGGGACGGTGACGTTGAACGGTTCATCGCTGGGGGCATCACCGGGATAGAGGTAGGACTTCTCGTCTAAGGGCTTCCCGTTAACAGAAACTCGTCCCTGCGCATCGCAGCAGACGACTTTGTCGCCACCGACACCGATCGCGCGCTTGACCAAGTCACGATCAGACGGAGATGCTGCGAGGCCAACGATCGAGAACGCCTTGCGAACCGATCGCTGCACAATGTTTCCCTCGTCGAATCCGTCCGAGAGCCAATTGGAGGGATCGCTGAAGACCACGACATCACCGCGATGGATTTCGCCAAAATGCGTGCTGAGCTTATTGACCAGAATTCGGTCCTCAGGAAGCAAAGTGTTTTCCATGGAGCCCGAGGGAATCCAAAAGGCTTGGAACAAGAAAGCGCGGACCAGCGAACTTAAGACCAACGCGATGACGATGATGATGGCGATTTCCTTGGCCGCAGACCAGCCAACCTTTGAATCCTCTTTTTCGGTTGCGGCAAGCCCATCCCCGTCTTCGCTGGGCACACCTGCTGGCGAGTCGCTCACTTGGACTTACCCTTCTGGGCCTCAATGGCAGGCTGCTTAAAAGTTTCAGGGATGGAGAGTCGGCGCAAACTGTTGAATGGGAAGGTTACGACAAAAGCTCGACCAACGAGGCGATCTTGGGGGACGAAACCCCCACCGGGAGTGCCGATGCGCGATCGAGAGTCCGCCGAGGCCGACCGGTGATCCCCCATCACCCAGAGCTTCTTGTCTGGGACCAGGACATCGAAGGGCGTCAAGGACGCGGCATCGCCGGGATAGAGATAGCTCTGTTCATCCAGTGGCACACCGTTGATCGTCATGCGTCCTTGGGCATCGCAACACGCAATGCGATCGCCTGGTAATCCAATGACGCGCTTGATGTAGTCCGTCTCGGAATTTTGCGCCAGGCCAAAGATATTTTGTACGCTGCGGATTGCGCCGTCGATCGCATTGGATGCCGGCAGTGGCTTGGAATTTTCCGGCGACAAGACACCTTGGGCATTGAAGACGATCACCTCGCCGCGCTTAATGTCTCGAAAGCCATAACTCACCTTGTCAACGAGCACACGGTCGTTAATGCGCAAGGTGTTTTCCATCGATCCAGAGGGGATAAAGAACACCTGGAAAACGAAAGTCTTCATTAAGTACGCGGCCAGCAACGCCACGATGATCAAAATAGGGAGTTCTTGCCAAAAGGGTCGATTGGGCAGCAGGCGGCGATGCCGACCAGAGGATGCTCGTGCCGTGTCCTTTGCCTTGCGTTCTTTACGCGAACTGCGAGGCGGTTTGACACCCTTGGCAGCGCGATGACTTGCGCGCCCTGCTTCCGATACATCAAGGCTGGCATCGGTTGGCAATCCGACCACGGCATCATCCATAGTCATGCAAGCCTAGTGGGAAAAACCATGGGGAAGCACTCACTCACAAGGGCTCAGGTTTGAGCCAACTGGATGACGTTAGGAGTTTGCGGGGGTGTCGCGCTTTTCCTTGATCTTGGCCTTCTTGCCGCGGAGGTCGCGCAGGTAGTAGAGCTTGGCGCGACGCACATCACCACGGGTGACGATTTCGATCTTTTCAACTACCGGGGTGTGGACTGGGAAGGTGCGCTCGACGCCGACACCGAAGCTAATCTTACGAACGGTGAAGGTTTCCTGCAGGCCGCCACCTTGGCGACGAATGACTACGCCCTGGAAGATCTGGATTCGAGAACGAGTTCCTTCAATAACGCGCACGTGAACCTTGACGGTGTCACCGGGGCGGAAGTTGGGGATGTCGTCGCGCAATGACGCGGCATCAACAGAATCAAGGGTGTTCATCAGTTCGCTCCTTCGCAGGCGCCACAGGTCGACTCCGTGAAATCAAGTGGTGCTCGGGGTGATCAATCACGGTGAGTTGGCGCTCCCCTGTGGCGGAGAAGCCGACCGGATTAATGCTCGCTCAGTGTGACATAGGCGCGATTTAGCGGATCCAGCGCCCTTGGTCTTCGCGCCAGCCAAGGGCCGCCAGCACTTCCAGGTCTTGGGGATCAAATTGCTCAGCCGGTGTGTGCTCAATCAGCTCGGGACGGCGGGTGGCCGTGCGCCGGAGGGCTTGATCGCGACGCCAACGCGCGATAGCCGCGTGATCCCCCGACAGCAAAACTTCTGGCACCTCAAGGCCACGCCACTGCGAAGGCTTGGTGAAGACCGGGCCCTCGACCAGCCTCTCCATGCGCCCTGGCGCAAAGGAATCATCGGCTACGGATTCCTCATTACCCAACACTCCGGCAACCAAGCGAGTGGTGGCTTCAATCATGACCAGTGCAGCAACCTCACCGCCGGCCAAGACGTAATCTCCGATGGAGATTTCATCCACATCAAAATCAGCTTCGGCGGCGAGCAAAACGCGACTATCAATTCCCTCGTAACGTCCACAGGCAAAAACCAGGTGCTCCACCTGCGCTAACTCGCTCGCCACAGCTTGATCGAAAACGCGACCCGATGGAGTGGGCACCACAAGGCGAGGTCGCACCCCAGCAGCTATGGCTTGACCGGCAATCGCATCAAGTGCTAGCCCCCATGGCTCAGCCATCATGACCATGCCCGGTCCGCCGCCATACGGGGAGTCATCCACCGTGTTATGCCGATCAGTAGCGTGTTCGCGCAGATCATGCACGTGCACAGAAATTAGGCCGGCAGATTGAGCCTTACCCAACAACGACAAACTCGCTGGCGCGAGATATTCAGGAAAAATCGTGACGACGTCGATGCGCATTAGGCATCGGTGTCCGAACTATCAGGTTCGTCAATCTCACCGAGCAAGCCAGGGGGCGGATCAACGACGAGTCCAGTTTCCAGATCAACCGACATCACGATGGCACGAACAAAGGGGATGAGGTATTCGGCCTTGGGCCCAGTGGACTCATCGACGGCAGTCGCGGCCGTGACCACCAAGAGGTCTTGCGCGGGAAGATGGGAAATCTCGGCAATGGTTCCCAGTAATTCCCCATTCACCAGCGAAACATTGAGTCCCACGAGTTGGTGGTCGTAGTACTCGTCAGGGTCTTCGGGGCGCTCAAACTGATCGACCTCAACCTGTAACAAGGTGCCACGCAACGATTCAGCTGCAGTGCGGCCGATAACCCCTTCAAAATCCATCAAGAGGCGACCCGAATGCCATTTCAAGCCCGCGATAACTAAAGGTTGGGGCAAGGCTGGCTCAGTTTTGATCGGCGACCCGACAACAAAGCGAGACTCCGGCTCGTCAGTGAGGACCTGAATCGTCACACTGCCGCGAATGCCGTGCGCTTTGCCGACGCGTCCAACTGTGATTAACACGATGGTCTACCGTCCGAACCGAGGTTGAGCAATGATCAGGCAACATCAACAAAGTCGATGCGCACACCTTTGCCACCCGACAGTGCCTTAGCGACCGTGCGGAAGGCAACAGCTGTGCGTCCCCCACGTCCGATCACACGACCGAGGTCATCGGGGTGAACCCGGACTTCAATCATGCGACCACGACGTTGGTTGCTCTCAGAGACAAAAACATCCTCGGGGTTGTCCACGACGCCGCGGACAAGGTGTTCGAGAACTTCGGTCAACATGGATTAAGCCTCAGTGGTTTCAGCAGCAGGGGTTTCTTCAGTCGCGGCTTCTGCAACAACAGCTTCTTCAGCAGCCGGTGCGGCTTCTTCGACAACAGCTTCCGCGACAACAGCTTCTTCAGCAGCCGGTGCGGCTTCTTCGACAACTGGTGCATCGGCAACGACAACAGCTTCCACAACGGGAGCAGCTGCAGCAGCAGGAGCCTCATCGACCTTAGGAGCCTTCTTGGCCTTAGGAGTAGTCGCACCATCCTTGGGCTCGTCAGCGGCTTCCTTCGCAGCAACAGCAAAGAGTTCTTGCTTCGTCGGTGGCTTAACAGCGACCTTCATGGGCTCGGGTGCGGGAAGTCCCTTGAATGACTGCCAGTCGCCAGTGACCTTCAAGATCGCGGTGACGGCATCGGTGGGCTGTGCACCCACGCTGAGCCAGTACTGCACGCGCTCTGAGTCAACCTGAATAAACGATGGGTCTTCCTTGGGGCGGTAAACGCCGATCTCTTCGATCGAACGACCGTTGCGCGCAGTACGGGCATCAGCAATGACGATGCGGTACATGGGCTGACGGATCTTGCCGAGACGCTTAAGTTTGATCTTGACTGCCACGAGGTGTGGGTCTCCTTGACGATGTGTTGGGTGAACGACTGGCAACGCGTGGGGTTGCGAAGCTGGAAGTTCGGGGGTGCTTTCCTCAGGTGAGAGGGCCTGATCAAGCAGTCGTAGTCTGCCAGAGCAGGCTTATTTGCCGCCCAGCAGGTCCTTGAAGGCCGAGGGCAACTCAAAATTGGCGGCCGAACTCTCGCCCTCAGTCAGGTCTAGGCCGGCATCCTGTGCCGCTCGCTTAGCCGGATTCCCGCTGCGCCCCTTCTTGGACTTGGCGGGTTTGGGCTTAGCTTTCTTGCCGCCATGGCCACCCATGCCTGGGATGGGCATTCCTGGTCCACCCATCCCCAGCCCACCTGTCTTGGCCATCTGCTTCATCATTTTGCGCGCCTGGGTAAAGCGATCAACCAACTGATTGACGTCGGTGACGGTGCGCCCGGAGCCGGCCGCGATCCGCGCGCGACGAGACGCGTTAAGCACGGATGGGTCCTTGCGTTCGGCCGGCGTCATGGACTCAATGATGGCTGCAATCCGCTTGATGTCGGAATCATCAAGATTGTCAATGGCTTCGCGCATGTCACCAAGGCCGGGCAGCATGGACATGACTTTCGATAGCGATCCCATTTTCTGGACCGCTTGCATCTGCTCTAAGAAGTCATCGAGGGTGAAGTCCTCGCCCGTTGCCACCTTGTCGGCAAGTCTGGATTTTTGATCGTCATCAAACGCCCGTTCAGCTTGCTCAATGAGTGTGAGCAGGTCTCCCATGCCGAGGATGCGTGATGCCATCCGGTCGGGATGAAAGATTTCAAAGTCTTCTAGTTTTTCACCAGTCGAAGCAAACATCACTGGACGGCCGGTGAGTTCGCGGACACTCAATGCCGCACCACCACGAGCATCGCCGTCCAGCTTGGTCAACACCACTCCGGTAAATCCCACACCGTCAAGGAATGACTGCGCGGTGACGACGGCGTCTTGTCCGGTCATTGCGTCGAGGACAAACAGGATCTCCTGCGGCTGCACCGCATCGCGAATGTCGCTGGCCTGCTGCATGAGTTCGTCATCAATACCCAAGCGACCGGCGGTGTCGACGATCACTACGTCGTACAGCGCTGTCGTGGCGTGGGTAATGGCATCGCGCGCGACCACTACGGGATTGCCCACTCCATTGCC
>JAPLBW010000025.1 GCA_026392555.1 Actinomycetota bacterium | reverse complement strand
TGAACCCTGTGCCGCTTCAGCGGCGCGTGCTGACGAACTGCCAGGGCGCTTTCGTTGGACCCAGCCGTTGATAATCTTTTGACGGGCTCGAGCAACCGCCATCGCACCGGGCGGAACATCCTCGGTGATAACCGAACCTGCTGCGGTGTACGCGCCATCGCCAATCGTGACCGGTGCAACCAACATCGTGTCGCTGCCGATGCGCACCGAATCACCGATCACCGTGCGGTGCTTGTTTTCGCCATCAAAGTTGACAAAGACTGTGGCGGCTCCGATGTTGGTATCAGCACCGATCTCGGCATCACCAACGTAGGAAAGGTGCGGCACCTTGGAGCCTTCACCTACTCGAGAGTTCTTGATCTCAACAAACCCACCGGCCTTTGCACCGCGTTCCAAGGTGGTTCCCGGCCGTAAGTAGGTGTACGGGCCAACGGTTGCATCAGGGCCAATCACGGCGAGCTCGCACGTGGCATCGCGAACCTGCGCGTTTTCACCGACTTCGGTATCGACCAAGGTCACGCGCGGACCGACGACGGCACCACTAGCGATGGATGTGGCACCGACCAGGTGCGTCTCAGGCAGCAAGACCACCTCGGGTGCAACATCGACATTGACATCAACCCATGTCGTAGCCGGATCAATAATCGTCACACCAGAAAGCATCAGTTCACGCGTTCGACGCTCGCGCACCACTTGTCCAGCATGAGCTAGTTGGGCTCGGTCATTTATTCCAAGGATTTCGTCAGGATTCGCCGCCGATACGGCTGACACACGTAATGAAGCAGTGCGCATTAATGCCACAACGTCGGTGAGGTACTCCTCGCCCTGTGCATTGTCTGTGCTGATCTTGTTGAGCGCCTCGCGCAATGGTCCGAGTGCAAAGGCGTACATCCCGGAATTGACTTCGCGAACAGCGCGTTGGGCATCATCAGCATCGCTTTGTTCAACGATCGCCTCGACCGTGCCATCAAAGGATCGAATCACTCGCCCGTAGCCGGTGGGGTCTTTCAGCGTTGCCGTCAAGACAGTGGCGCTATTGAGTTCGCCTTCATGGGATTGCACCAATGCCATCAACGTCTCCGTGGTCATCAGCGGGCTATCGCCAGACAAGACCACCACGGTGCCGTCGATGCCTTCAAGTGCTTCCAAAGCGATACGAACAGCGTGGCCGGTTCCGTTTTGCTCAGCTTGAACGACCGTGGCGACATCAGGATCAATCTCCGCTAGATGCGAGATCACCTGGTCGCGTCCGTGACCCACAACAGCGACGATGCGGTCAGGGTGCAAGGTGCGCGAGACATGCACCACGTGGCCAAGAAGAGTGCGTCCCGCTAGTGCGTGCAACACCTTGGGAGTTTGCGAACGCATCCGCGTTCCCTCGCCAGCAGCGAGGATGACGATGGCAGCGGGTCGGGTCTGGCTCACGCGCTCAACCTTAGCGAGAAATACGCCACGGACAGGAGCTCCCGGACGAGGATTCGAACCTCGGTTCTCGGCACCAAAGGCCGGCGTCCTGCCAGCTAGACGATCCGGGATTGGCGCGGAAACCACGCCTGAATGAGGCCAAGCCTAGAACGCTGCACCTCGCGCAGTCACATTGGGCATGATGGGCACGTGAGCAACCAGTCCGATACCGTCCAGCCGTCGTCACGGCCACGAACCCGCATGAGCGGGAACGAGCGACGTGAACAGCTCTTGGATATCGGTCGGTCCCTCTTCGCCGAGCGCGGATTTGATGCCACCTCCGTGGAGGAGATCGCCACCAAGGCTGAGGTTTCCAAGCCTGTGGTCTACGAACACTTCGGTGGCAAAGAGGGCCTCTACGCGGTCGTCGTTGATCGTGAAGTTCAAAAACTTCTTGAAGCCATCAAGGGCTCGCTGACTGCTGGTCACCCGCGGGAGGTTCTTGAACGGGTGGCCTTCGCCCTGTTGGGTTACGTTGAACAAAACTCCGACGGCT